>JAQBYL010000152.1 GCA_027622495.1 Pseudomonadota bacterium | reverse complement strand
AACTTCTACTGCCTCCCCGGCAGAGCCGGGGGGTCTCCCTTCTTACTAGCGAAATCCCACATCTGAACGGTGTAGTCCCCGGTAGTCGGCAGCGTGAAGCTGATACGCGGATCGGCGAACGGTCCCGCGAATCCAGCAAGTTCGGCGAGGTTGTCGTCCGCAGACGCGATGACGGCGCCCAAACCAGCCGTATCCGGGCCCGTCCCGAAATACAGGCGCATCGCCGGATCCAGATCGCTATGGAGCCGATTGCCGGTCAGCGTGATAACGTCGCCCGCGGTACCGGAAAAACTCCAGAAATCGTCGTTCGGCGATCCCGTCTGTGAGGGGTCGTTGATGAATCCGCCGACGGTAACACCCGACGTCAATGATCCTTCGTAGACGATCGGAACTGCTGCGGACTGCCCCGCGAGCATCGTGCCGAGGATGCCCGCTCCGCCAAGTATTGCGTTACGCAGTGTTGAGTTCATCGTGGCTCTCCTATCAAGTTGAATCGATTAGGTCGTAAGCCAAGCAATAGACATGCCAAAATCATAAGCCTTTGAACTGTTAGCATATTTATAAATAGGTCACGCTCTGATGCTATGAATCTGTAAAAATTTCCGACGGGAACAAATTCCTCGGGCGCGCCGCTCCGAGGGTGAGGGATTGCGACGTTACTCTAACCGGAACCCAGGCGAGTTGATCGCATCGCAGCCCCATTGCCGTCGCCCGCACGCCGCCGACCGGCCGCTTGGGTCAAGTGATGTGCGCTTCGGTCAACTGGAGGCTCAGCTTCTCGGCATCGGTTCGTGCGACGCGAGCGACAACACCCTGCAGCTTTCGCGTGTGATCGAACACCATGTCCCGCCGCCAGGCCTTGAGGCGCCGGGCGTGTGGTGAAACAGATAGCCCATGCCGCGCGCGGATTCGACGTGGTGATTGGCATAGGCCACACGCTCGTTCTCGAACCGGGTGAAGCTGGCGCTGACCCCTGCCCCATCGCGCAGATCCCCGCCCGCCATGGACCGGCCCAGAAAATGGCCGTCCTCGATCGCCACAAAGGGCGGTTGTAGATCTCCCAACGGAAACACTGGGTCTCGAGGTCGGTTCGCGAAAACAGAGTCGGCAGCGGCTCGGCGAAGCGCGTGGTGAGGGCGCGCAGTTGCCCGCGTGACAAGGGGCGGATCATCGGCGCCAACGACGACGTCAGCGGTTTCAGTATTGCCGTCTTCGAAGCTCAGCTCGACCTCGCCACCGCGGTCCTCATAACACTCCAGCCCCTCGCCGCCCCGGAGGATGCCTGCGGGCAACAGTCGCGTCATCGCGCCGGAGGCATCCGCGCGCAGCACGCCGTAGTGCCAGATGACAATGCCACATGACAATGCCAGGCCCCAGACGACCACTCGCCCAGGCTCCGCGGAAACACTGGTCCGCTTCGGGTTGTATCCTCTGCTATAGCTCTGGTTAGGCGGCTGTCTTGCGTGGGGGTTGCACCAGCCCGATTCGATTGAGGTGATGGTGGCCATCAAATCCGGTGCGGCACGCGCGTAGCCGCGGCAACAATAGAGAATCGGGGATGACCGCTTATGGACTGGCCGGAATCCGCACCCGCCACGTCGCGACGAGTGCCACGCAGAGTGCGGCGAGCAACGCTCCAAACGCGGGCAGATAGCTGCCCGTGTGCTCGAAGACATAGGTCGCCAGCGGCAACCCCGAGAGCGTGAACGGCACGGTCATCGGCCCCATGAATCCCATCACACGTGCGAAGGCGTCGGGGCCGAACATCGTCGCGATCAGCACGCTCCAGAGCGGCAGCGCGCCACCGTAGCCGAGGCCAAACAGCCCGCCCGCGACGGCGAAGCCCAGTTCCGTATCCGCACCCATGATGGACGCAAGTCCCAGGATCTGCAGGCCGAGCGAGGCGGACACCACCGCACGTTTGTCGAACCGGTCGGCGAGAACTCCAAACAGCAGCTTCGCCAGCGCACCGCACGCCGTGATGACGGCGACGATCGCCGAGGCTTCGAGCACCGAGAGGCCGACGTCGGTGATGTGCGAGTGCATACCAAGCACGACCATGCCAACGCCCATGAATGGCACACCGACCACGGCCGCAAGCAGCCACACCTGCGGGTCGCGCAGGGCCTTTGCGAAGGTCCAGTCCCGGCCGCCGGGGCCCGATTGCGCGGGTGCTTCGAGCGCGCCGTCGGCGTGCAGCCCGACGTCTTCGGGCCGCTTGATCGCGAGTTTCCAGATCAGCGGTGTCATCACGAGTGGCAGGGCGAGCGCAAAGGTCAGGGGCACAGCCTGCCAGCCATACTCGACCACGATCCAGCCCGCGACCGGAACGAGCACGGTCCCGGAAAGGGAGACGCCGAATTGCGAGATGCCAAGCGCGGTGCCGCGGCGCGCGGCGAACCAGTTGGCGAGCAGCGTGTTGCAAGGTAGCGGCCCGCAGAATGTCATCCCGACTGTCACGATCAGACCGAACGCAGCGTACAGGTGCCACAGCGTGCTCGCCTGCGCGAGGAGCAGGAAACCCGCGCTCAGGGTCAGCATGCCGCCGAACATCAGCACGCGGACCGAGCGTTCCGCCACCATGCGCCCAACCCAGGGACCGAGTAACGCACCAGTTAGGGTCTGCACCGACAATGCGAGTGAGACGAGAAACCGATCGGCATCCAGCGCATCAGTGAGCGGCACGAGCAGGACGGCGAAGGTATAGAAGCCCATGCCGATGGTCAGGAACTGCATCACGAACGTGAACGCGACGATCGCCCAGCCGAAGAATAGCGGCGCGGTGGCTGCCCGGACCCCGGTCACGGTGCCATCGTCGCGCAAATCAGTGGCCGGTCGGTTTGCGTTTGCCGGTTCACGAGAGTGTTCGACTCCAAGTCATTCCCAGGAAAGCCCCTATCCGCACGGCGGCGATCTGCCAAGCATCTACTGAGAAGCCTGCGAACGCTAGCTGGGTGTCGAAGTCTGTGCAATGACAGAAGAGCTTGCTCCGTGCCCTAGATCCGCGCCAAACTCCACACGATGTAGTAGCGGATGAGGTTCACCCTTTGCCGAACTCGACCTGCTGAGAAGGATGCGATGAGAAACGTCGACTCAATTAACCAACGGTTGCTGGCCGCGGCGATTGCTGTTCTGTGGAGCGCACTGGGCACGATGCATTCTTCCGCGGCGGATGGTCCGGGAACACTACACAGGCCCGGAGAGGTGGTGGTAAAGGAATATGGCGCTTCACGATTTCGTGTGGGTTGAGAGTACTGCGGGATAGAGATCCAGGCCGCCAAGATGAAATAGGATGGCGTTACGAAATCTCTCCCGGTTACGGTATCCACACGCTTTTCGTTTGATCCACTGGATCTTGCTGTTCATACCCTCCGAGACTGCGTTGGTGACATTGCTGGTGGCGGCGTTGATCACGCCTTGCCAATGTCGTCTGATCATTCGAGCGACCTTCTTGATCGGTTCGAGTCGACTGCGGATCGCCCAGTTGTACCACCGTTTCCACATGCGATCCGCCCAGCCTCGACTGGCATAGCCCCACAGTGACATCGCCAGCTCTTTGATTGCCCAGGCGCGCGCTGCCTTGAGCCCGCTGTCTCGCAATGCGTGGAGATTCCCCACAGGTTAACTTCAACCTGTTTCTTCCAGGTTGCGAGGTTCTCCCAAGGTAAGCCAGGTGGGAAAGCGACACCCGCGTTGTTCATCAAGCAATGTACGTTACCAATCTTGTTTGCAGTCATCTGCAGGGCTCGGACCTGCTCGATATCGGAAACGTCACAGATCTGAGTGCGCACTGTACCGCTACCGACATGCTAAGAGAGTCACTGACGGTTGCCAGCGCTTCTTCGGCCAAATCGGCGATCAGTACATTCATGCCTTTCGAGAGATAGTAGCGCGCGGTGGCGAGGCCAATGCCACTGGCGCCTCCCGTGATCACTGCATTGTTTCCTGCTTTCAGCCAATCTGTCATTTCGTTATGTTTCCGCTAAATCCTATATTGATCGTACACGCACCAAGCAGGTGCTACCAACAGGTGTAATCTGCCGGGTCAGGCCTACACGACTTCGAGTAAAGCGAAATGGTAGCGCAGGATCTTGCTTACCGGCAGGCGCCGAACCTACAGAACAAGACTTGTTCGACACCCTGTTAGAAGCGGCTGATGAAGAACGCTTTATCAGCCATGAAGCTCTGAAAGAAAAATGGCAAGCCAAACGTGCAGTTCAAATGCTGTTGAACCTCATCCCTACCACGTCACGGTAGTACCTGTGCCACCATAGGGAATTGCGATCCAGATACCACCGCTACCATCGGAACCGGTCCATCCGGAGGAATCCTTGCCGTACCAGGCATCCACACCGAAACCCTGACGCGCCGCGTCCAGGCAATTGATCAGCGCGGGTCCACCTTCGAAGCCTGCATTCCCCCTGGAGTCCAGCCAGTAGCGCCCGGGATAAATCGGTGCGCCTGCCAGTGCCATCATATAGTTCAGTTCACTGGTTCGAAGGTTGCGACCGTTGACGAACACACCCGTGTTGCCATTAGAAGCATGAGCCGGTAATGGTGGTACTGAGATCCCTGCAGAAACAAAACCTGCCGTCGGTCCACCCCACGCGCCCCAGGCGCCGCACACTGTGTCGTACCAGTAACTGCCTGCCTGCACCTGTATTCCGTAGTTCGCCAGCTGCTGCAATTGCGCTTGCGTCAACGCCTGGCCGTTGACCATCACCTGTGGCCCTTGAGATTGCTGCACTCCCTGCTGTGGGGTCGCCCAGGAGCCGGTGTTCGGCGAGCCGGTCTGCGCGGCTTGCGGTAGCGGACCCGGGCGCAGTCGTATGCTTTCACCATCATCGAAACGTATGACCAGATCGCCGTTGCCGAGTTGAGCGGTAAAGGTGTAACGCTCGCCATCCCCTTCATTCGGGGGAACGGAAGTGGGCTCTCTGGCCGTTCATCGAATAACATGGCGCCCAGCAGACTGTGCGTAAGGGTTGATGATGAGTGTAATCGGTAGCGTGGATAGCCTGTGGCGCTATCCAGTTAAAAGCATGCGGGGGGAGCAATGCAGCGAATTTTTCGTTGGTTTCGCAGGTGTTTATGGTGATCGCCTGTTTGCCCTGCAAAGCTCCGCAGCACCGAAGGGTTTTCCGTACCTCACGGGAAGGAATCTGAATGAACTGCTTCTGTATCACCCGGAGTTCAAACATCCGCTCAAAGCAGCGAAACCAGGCAATCTGGAGGAAGCCGAACGCCTCGCACCCGGTCTGAACCTGAGCCCCGCATTCGCTGACTCAGAAGACCTGGCGATGACTGTTGAAACGCCGTCGGGGCAAACCTACGCAATTGACGATCCCGCTCTGATCGAGGTGCTTGAAGCGCAGTTGAAGGGGAAACACTCTCTAACCCTTGTACGATCAGAACGATCGATGACCGATTGTCGCCCGCTTTCGTTGTTCTCGATCCAGACGGCAGATCAACTCAGCGATGAGGTCGGTATCAAAATAGATCAACGGCGCTTCAGGGCAAACGTGTATCTGGATCTCAAATCCAACCTTGGATTCCAAGAAGATGCGCTGGTTGGTAAAACGGTACAGGTGGGTCCAAGAGCTGTGGTTGCAATTCTCGAGCGCGACCCACGTTGCGCCATGATTACCTATGATCCGGATAGCGCTGAAACGAATGCGGACGTGCTGCGACAGGTAAACCAGGCACATGAGGGTATGGCCGGCGTTTATGCTGCTGTTCTGGTTGAAGGAATGGTCCGGGAAGGCGACGAGGTCACGTTGCTGAGCTAACAGACCAACCGGAGGAAATCCTCCGTAAACAGCCTAGTAAACATATCTTTACTTGCGTTCGTGTTTGGTCAAGAAGACAGTCGCGGGAGAATCCACTCAAGCCTGGGGAGCACCAATATCAGTGCGTCTTTTTAACGACTGCCACCGCCTTCTGATGCAAGGCGCACGTGGCGCAACAAAAAATTCTCGAAGGTGTGTCTGAGGTCGCCGATGACGCCAGTCGCACGGCGCGTGCGCTGTTCGCGCAAGTCGCCGACGATCGCAAAACTCTGCTGTCCACACCGGGTGCAACGGTCACCGCCATCCAACTCTTCGAACGTCTACCCGAGCATCCGGTGATCATGAGCGACCGCAAGCGCGACCGTCTATACTGCTACGCGAACTATCTTCGTATTCTAGATTGATCAATTGCGACTGTGTTGACTCGTTGGTGACCAGGGTCCGGAAATGAACAGACAAATTGCACGAGCACTTCAATATCTTGTTGTTACTATCTCACTGGGTGGATGCGAGCTGTCTGCGACCAACGCCACATCCAGTTCTGCACCCGCCGAAGCGCCGGCCAGCGATATCGTTCCACCGATCCGTTATCGCGGGCAGTACACCCTGGGTCATGAAGTGAATGTGTTCTGCCCGGCGATCAACTCGCAGTGCTATTGGTTGAGCAGTGCGATCGGTAAAGAGATACGCGAAACTCTGCGTAAGCTCGCGAGCGCGAATACCTCCCGACCCTACGATTCTAGCTGCGTGCTCATTGAGGCTGCGATCGACCGGGAGAGCCCGCGCGATGGATTCTCAGCCGACTACGACGGTTTGATCACGGTCAGCAAGGTGTGGGGACTCTGCGGGGAAACTCAGATGGTTACACAAGGCGACCTTCAACATCATCGCTGGGTATTGCAAAGCATCAACGGGCTCGCGCTACACGATGCAGCTGCGGGCAAACCGGTACCGGAGCTGGATTTCGGCGAGCTCATGCATGTTTCTGGCAGCACAGGATGCAACCGATTCTCAGGTCACGCCGTGCTGAGCGACAACAGGTTTCAGATCGAACAACTCGCATCAACCAGAATGGCCTGCCCACCCGAGCAGATGGATCTGGAGGCAAAGGTCCTCAGCGTTCTGCGGAGCAGGTCGGTCATTCAGCTGAACAGCGAAAAGCGGCTGTCGCTTGAATCGGATGATTTTCTCTTAGTGTTCAACCTGCGGGACTGGGTTGATTAGTCGCGACAGGGCTGCAGAAATCTACCCCGGCCACTCAATAACCCCTCTGTTACGCAGATCGCTGATCTCTTTATCGGTGTAACCGAGTTCTGCCAGGATCTGTGCACCGTGTTCGCCAAGTCCGGGTGCACGTCGTGGCCCTACCTGCGGCACACTACTGATCTGGATCGGATGATTGATGATCCAGGGTACGTCTACATCGTCGTCGATCGGAGGCACCGCCATACCATTGGCTTTGATCTGCTCATCCGAAACCACTTCTTCAACAATAGCCACCTTGTTCACCGGCAGATTGTGACTGCCGAACAATGTCATCCATTCATCAGCCGTCTTGCGACCGATGATGGCCTGAATTTCGTCTCCCAGTGCCTGTCGGTTCAGCCACATCAGTTCCAGAGACGCAAACCTTTCGTCCGTGAGCAGATGTAGCGCTTCCATTGCCGCAAATGTCAGTGACAGGAGTTCTTCGTTGCGCACCATGTTGAACTGCAGCCAGCGATCGTCGCGGGTCCGATACACGCGGAACATTGCCGAGCTACTTCGATTGGCCTCACGGTACGCAGGCATGTCGCCACCCGCGAGCGCACCCTGTGCAATCCCCGACGCCGACCACAGACCATTAGCCAGAAGTGAGGTTTGAACCATGCCACCTTCGCCGGTGCGTTCCCGATGCAGAAGAGCCGTGACAATTCCAGCGTAAAGGGCGATCCCTGTGGGGTGATCGCCCATGCCCGGTAGACCCTGTGTGGGCCGTGTGCCCCGCTCGCGCATCAGGTCCATCAGACCACTCCGCGCCCAGTAGGCGAGTTGATCAAAACCCTTACGATTGCGTTCGGGCCCTTTTTCGCCATACGCTGTCAGCGAAGCATAGATCAGACCGGGATTGAGCTTTTTAAGATCATCAAAGGTCAGGCCAAGTGATTCTCTGACCGGATAGGGGTGATTGGTGATGAACACATCTGCCTGCACCACAAGCTCATGCAGGATTGCCAACCCTTCAGCTGCCTTCAGATCCACTGCAAGACTTCGCTTGTTACGGCCATCCATCTGCCAGAACCAGTCGTTGCCTGCATTCGGTGTGGTCGGAATGTGCGACAGCAGCCGCAGCATATCGCCTTCACCAGGTTGCTCGATCTTGATCACATCGGCGCCAAAGTCAGCAAGCACCATCGCCGCCGCCGGTGCGGCGATCACCGTGGCGCAATCGATGACTTTGAGCCCGGAAAAAATATGCTTACTCACGCCTCTCATACCCGTCCGCAAACGCGGGTCAGCGTCTGCGGTATGAATTCACTGACTTCAATGTCCTTGAACCCTGCGGCGCGAAAATACCCCACACAATCATCAACGGAGTGAGCAAGACCGGTGGAATGACTGACCGCCTCTGCGAGCCCCCACAGCGCTGGTGCAAGCGGTCCGCGACCGTCGCCATCGATCATCTCACCGATCAGATGAAACTCCCCGCCAGGTAAAAGTGCGTCATGCACGCGCTGCACCACTGCAGTGATGATCTCACGACTGTATTGCGGCAGATTCGACGCCATGATGGCTACGTCCGCATCCTCAGGCAGCCGATCACGGGTGAAGTCACAGGCAGTTGCGATTACGTTGTCTGTGACCTGGTTTTCGGCCAGATACTCGCGAGTTACTTCCACCACCATCGGCAGGTCCAGCACCTCGGCTTTGATCTGCGGATAAGTTTGCGCGGCAACAATGCAGTAACAGCCGGATCCACCCCCCAGATCCATGATCTTGCGCCGATCACTCAGATCCACCTGGCGGTGAAACCTGCGCGCCGCCCCCATGCCGATGGAATAGGTCGCCTTGTGATATTCGCGCGCCCGCTCAACCGTAAACGTGTCGTCGTACATACCCAGTATGCGCTGGTTACTGGCGCGAACTTTAAGATGTTCGGTCAGATTACCCCAGGCCT
>JAQBYL010000151.1 GCA_027622495.1 Pseudomonadota bacterium | reverse complement strand
GCCGTATACGGAACCGTACGTACGGTGGTGTGGGAGGACGGCGGGAGTAATCTCGCCTCCTACCCGATCGGTACTTTTTTTTGAAAATGAGCGTTCGAATTTCAGGTGTTGTGCTCTGCTGGTTGCTTGCTGCATCCAGCAGCGCTGCAGAATTGCCAGATACCGAAACACATGATCAACACTCGATCGAAGAAGCTCCTATCGAAGCGGCTGGGATCGAAGAAATAGTCGTCAAATCCCCACTGCGCTGTGGTTCCTGGCCCGTTGATCATGTCGGTGTAGTTGATTGTGAATTCGCCGAGTTGACTAAAGCCACACGCCTTCACCTGCCGGATTTGCGTAAACGCTATTTCGCGACCTGCCTCATCTGTGCCGATGAGCACTGTCACCCGCGAAAGTGGGAAGATCCTCATCCACTGCAGGGAGAGGTCTGCGAAAAACTGTTCTGGACGCCCACCTTGATTGCCAGGTTGACCACCAGCGATCGCTCGGATGGGTCGGTGAACGTTGCCTACCACTTTGAGATCTCACCTGCTGGTCGGGTTCAGAATATCGAGATTGACAGTCACCGTGGTGTGCTGGAACAGGAATCCGTCCTCATGCTGTTGAAGCGCGGTGCTGCACGAACACGCTTTGAACCGCTGGTGATAGAGGGAGCGTACTATACAATCACCGGTATTCAAGACCGCCTGATCCTGCAGATGGAATTATCTGACCTGCAATCGTGGTAGAGGTGGGTAGCGCCAGACAAAACCTGGAAAATTAAATGTTCAGACTATTCATCGCAGCATTCCTTCTCACCCTGCTGACCGCCTGTGCCGAACCCCTCGTGTGGTTCCCTGGCGGCCACCTCTCCGGTGAGCCTGAAGCCCCTCCCCAGACCTGGAATGTTCCTGACACTGTGCAGGTGGAATTCCGGGCGCAGGATCCTTACTCGATCAATATCTGGGCTGTTGCATTGAATGGTGAACTGTTCATTACCACCGGCGTAGATGGCTCCAGGTGGAGCAGCATCCTCGATGGGGGTGACACCGGCGTTCGCGTTCGTATCGATAGATCCCTCTATGATCTGCAAGCCCGGCGGGTCACTGACGCGGATCTGCGTAAACGGGTGGTCGAAGCCTATGTTGAGAAATACGGGGTTGATCAGGATGATGACTGGATGGTGAGCGGCCCCATGTACGGCCTTGGCGACCGTTAGAAGAAAAGTTTTCGGGGGAGTGCGATGAGTGAAATATCGAATGCAGACGGCCCGGTGGCCGTCACCGGCGCGAGTGGTTATATAGGTTCATGGATCGTCAAAGATCTGGTTGAGCAGGGTTTTCAGGTAAATGCCTGTGTGCGGGATCAATCCCGGGCAGACAAAGTTGATCACCTGCTGGCCATGAATGGGTCAGACAGCGGTGGCTCAGTGAGCCTGTTTAATGCCGATCTCTTCGAGCCGGGCAGCTACAACGCGGCGTTCTCTCAATGCAGTGCCGTCATTCACGCTGGTGCGGCGGTGGGTTACAACAAGGAAACACCACAACAGGTATATGATGGGTGCTTCACCGAAGTCAGTCACGTGGTGGAATCGGCCAAACTGGCTGGATCAGTCAGACGTTTTGTGTTCACCAGCTCGTTTGCCGCAGTGGGTCATCCACGTCCCCCAGGCTACGTTTTTACCGAAGCCGACTGGTGTGGTGACAACGTTGAGGCCTACAAAGGTGCCTGGTCCGACGACAACATTGCCAAGAACCGCGACATCGCTTACGCCAAAGCCAAGGCCAACTCAGAAAAGATGATCTATGCGCAGGCCGAGGGAGGTGGTTTTGAGGCAGTGGCGATCCTTCCTCTGCATGTGGTGGGTCCGTTGATGTGCGCCAACCACGATCAGGGCTGGAGTTGGCAGAACTGCATCCGGTTCATGCTGATGGGCAAACCCTATCGAATATCCCGCGATGGTCGAATGCTGTGGAACATGGTGGATGTGCGTGATGTCGGTCAGGCCCATCGTCTGGCCATGGTGAGTGGCAATGCAGGCAATGGTTCGCGCTACATCCTTTCTGCCACTGATCCGAGCGGTGAACTTTTTACCTGGCAGTTGCAGGCCAGGCTCGCGGCGCTCTTCCCGGAGATCGAACAGATTGGCGGTGAGGAGATGGCAGTATCCGGGCCCGCACAACCAACTTATGATTCCCCACGTGCGTATTGTGAGCTCGCGAGATCGGAACTCGGTCTGGTGACCCACAGCATCGACGACACGCTGCTTGCCACGGGTCGATCCTATCAGGAGCTTAGTTTGCTCTAGAAAAGAGGCCTCTCACCGCAAGCGCAACAAGGTCCGCGCTTGCCCCCTTTGAGGCCCGGACCTATGCTTTGCCGCTTTATTTCTGCGGCCCTATCGCCAGGAGAGACTATGCAGCGACGAATTTTTTTAGTGCTGGCCATGTTGTTTGCCATGAGTCCGGCGGTCCACGCCAGAGACCTGGAGGCAAGCAATGCCGCCAAGGCAGGCATGTCTGCGGAACGTCTGGAGCGCATCAACGAGATGTCCAGACGTTACGTAGACCAGGGCAGGATTGCCGGCATCGTCACCATGGTCGCGCGGCACGGTAAGCTGGTGCATTTCGAAGTGGCAGGTAACCGTGGTGTTGATGATGATCGACCACTGAAGAAAGACGATCTGTTTCGCATCTACTCCATGACCAAACCGATTACCGCTGTTGCGCTCATGCAGCTGTATGAGCAGGGTCGATTCCATCTGTCTGATCCAATCTCGAAGTTTGTTCCTGAATTGGCAGAGCTTGAGGTTCTGAAGGAAGACGGCACCTTTGAGCCTGCCGCACCGATCACCATGCAGCAACTGCTGACGCACACCGCCGGTTTTTCCTATGGTTTTAACCCCGCTGATCCGGTGGACAAACTGTATCGTGAACAAGCTGCGCTGGGCGCAAAAGATCTGAATGAGTTCGTCGAACGGCTCGGGAAATTACCGCTCAAATACGCACCGGGGACACGCTGGCACTACAGCGTTGCTGTGGATGTGACCGGTCTGATCGTTGAACGACTAAGCGGTGTACCGTTTGATCAGTATCTGGTGGAGAACCTTTTTAAACCGCTGGGTATGGTCGACACCTTCTTCTCGGTACCTGATGCCAAGCTGGATCGTTTTCTGCCGAACCACTACTGGGATGCCAAGGCAACCAGGCTTTCCACCATGGGACCGGAATCGGTTTCCAGCTTTCAAAACGTAACGATGTTTTCCGGTGGCGGTGGTCTGGTTAGTACAGCAATGGACTACTTGCGTTTTGCTCAGATGTTACTCAACGGTGGGTCGCTGGACGGCAACCGTATTCTGAGTCCAAGGACCATCGACCTGATGACACTCAACCATCTGCCCGCATCGATCAACGGTGGCGGCTCCGGTGAGAATCCCCTTACCGGTCGAAACCAGGGGTTCGGCTTTGGTCTGGGTTTTGGCCTTGTTACCGATGAAGCTGCATCAGGGGTACTGGGTTCAGTGGGTGAGTACAACTGGGGTGGTGCTGCCGGTACGGTCTTCTGGGTTGATCCACAACAGGATTTTGTGGCCGTGGCAATGATTCAGCTGATGGGCTCGCCATGGCCGTTGCGCTCGGATTTTAAAGTTGCCGTTAACCAGGCGATCGTCGGCGAGTAATGTAGTCAGGGTCGCACGCGATGGGCTCGGAGTTTGCAATCCGCAGGCGATCGCGCTGGTGCCGATGGGTTTCTGTTATCCTGGCACCGGAAAGAGTGGCGATCTGCCACCGGTTCGCTTACTGAGACTGTTGCTGACTGGAAGCGGTTTGCCCCGGGGCTGATCCCCTTACCTCATCCCAGACCGCGAAATAACATCTGGCTCAAGAAGAATGCGTAGTTTACGACCGACCTTCTTTCCGATCTGCGCGCCTGCGTGTGCGATGTGTTGATGTTTGAGCATTGACCACAGGCGCAGCGACGCAATCGCAGCAATATTCAACAAGGCAAGAAATATGAGTAACCAGCAGATCAACACTGATCTCAAGTTCCAAGGCCATCATGGACTTGCGCCGCGACGGATGTGGCGGGCTCTGCTCGGTGCTGTGTTCTTCAGCTTGTTTTTTTCAACATCTGTAATGGCTGCAGACGCGGATCGCGTAACGAACGCAACCGACGAAGCCGCACAGATTGATCCTGAGGACGTCTCACAGGAACAAGCGGATGAGCTGACACGCGCGGTCCCACCGGACGTGGCCGAAGATGAGATGGATACCACGTTAAACGCGCTGAGCACTCTCGTCTCGCTTCAGAGCGATCTGAGAAACGATCTGGAAAAGCTCAATGCACAGATGGCAACTCTGCAGACCACGGCAGAAAAGCAGGAACTGCTTGTGCAGATCGAAAAACACGTCGCTGATCTGAGGACCACCACCCGCAACGTGCAGGAAATCGCCGCCGGTGCAGACATCACCGCCGTCCGGGCAACAAAAGAACCTGAGTTTGATTTTCAGAGGGAGTTCTTTTCGCTGTTGCAGCCCGCGATGAAAGAAATCAAAGACATGACCAGCCATCTGCGCGAGAAAGCCGAGCAGCGGGACAAGATTGCCTATTATTCAGACATTATGCCAACCACTGAGCGGGCGGTGGCAAACCTCGAACGTCTGTTGGTAAGGGCTGAGGACCCGCAGGTGATTGGCAGTCTTGAAGACATGCTGCTGGCCTGGCAGAAGCAGCTGACGTTTTTACAAAGTGAACTTCAGGCAGCCACGTTGCAACTCCGCAAACTCGAGAGCTCCGAGGTTTCTCTTGCGGAAGCATCACAAGGCTATTTCAAGACGTTCTTCCAGAATCGCGGCCTGTATCTGGGTGAGGCGATCCTGGTGGTGGTGCTGCTCCTGGTACTTTCGCGGCTTACCCAGAAGGCGATGCACAGGTGGATACCTGGCTTCAACGACGCCCGGCGATCCTTTCGGGTTCGATTACTCGAGCTTTCTAATCGCATTGTAACTGCGCTGTTAACGATCATCGGGCCGATGCTGGTGTTCTATTTCAACCAGGATTGGCTGTTGTTGAGCGTGGGTATACTGCTTCTGCTGGGGATTGGGCTAACCGTTCGCCACACATTACCCCGCTACTGGCAGCAGATTCAACTGTTTCTGAATGTCGGAACCGTGCGTGAAGCCGAACGGGTGGACATCGACGGCATGCCCTGGCTGGTCAAGCAGATCAATTTTTATACCCTTCTGGAAAATCCGACCGCCGATCTGACGCGTCGGGTAAAGATCGATGACCTGGTAGACCTGCGCTCGCGGCCAGTTAAAAAGAATGAACCCTGGTTTCCGTGTAAGTACGGTGACTGGGTGCTGTTGTCTGATGGCAACCGTGGCAAGGTCATCGGCATCTCGCAGGAACTGACGCAGATGGTGCAACGCGGTGGCGCGTTGATTACTTACCTCACGCAGGATTTTCTTGGTGGCTCACCGATTAACCTGTCGACAAACTTCCGTATTAAAGAAACCATAGGCGTGAGTTACTCGCCGCAGGCCCTGACCGTGAGCTCGATGGCTGAAACACTTCGTGAGCACGTTGAAAAGCGCGCCACCGATGAAGGCTACGGTGATCAACTGCTGAACCTGCGTGTTGAATTCGAAAAAGCCAACACTTCTTCGCTCGACATGGTTGTGATCGCTGATTTCAAAGGGGAACTCGCTGAATTCTACAACCGTCTGCGCAGAGCCATTCAGCGCTGGTGTGTCGAAGCATGCACAGAAAACAATTGGGAGATACCGTTTACGCAGATCACGCTGCATGGCAGCAGGTAGTATTTAAAATAGCGGAAACTGTTGATGGCAGTTGCAGGGGCTACACCGATAGAATTGCGGCCCTTTCGCCAACCCGATGAAATAACGCAGCGATGTTCAGAAATTTACGGATGTACCGCCTGCATAGCGACTGGCCGGAAAGCGAGATTCTGCTTTCCAACAGATTGCAGGCCTTTGCCTTTCAGCCCTGTGGAACACTTACAGAGCGCAGTGCCGGTTTTGATGAACCAGCGCCAGGCTACGCCATGTTGGCGCGAAGTGTTGCTGGTGCTGACCTGCTGCAACTGCGTGAACAAAGCCGGGTGCTCCCCGCGGCTGCGGTGAATGAAGCGCTGGAAGAGCGGCTGGAAGAATTCCAGGAACGCATGGATCGCCCGCCCGGACGCTCAGAAAAGCGCGACCTGAAAGAAGAAGTGTTCGCGAGTCTGCTGCCCCGGGCGTTGCTCAAATCCGAGCGCATCAAGTTGTTCTATCTGCATGACGAGCAGATCCTCGGCGTCGGTGTGGCATCAGAGCCTCAGGCTGAACGGGTTCTTGACACACTGCGTCTGGCGCTGGGCAGTTTGAACGTCACCCCGCTTGCGTTCGAAACATCACTTTCCTCGCTCATCGCCACGCTGTACCTGGGGAAGGGGCCTTCTGAATTCACGGTGGGCCGCGAGTGCCGGATGGTCGAACCGGATGGTCGCGGTGCAACCGTGACCTGGTCAGACATTGAAATCACCGATCCCAGCATCCGCCGTCACGTCAAAGACGGTTTGAAGCTCGATCGTCTGAGTCTCGGTTTTGGCGAAGTGATGTCGTTCGTGCTCGACGAGCAGGCAGTGATCCGCAAGATCAAACTGCTCGGGGACGAAATGAAAGATGAGATGGATGAAGAAGACCCTCTTGCACGTCTGGATGCGCAGTTTGTGGTGATGACCGGCACGCTCAGGAAGCTGGTGTTGAGTCTTAAGAAGAACCTCGGCGGATATGCCTGAGGATTGATTGATCGACCGATTCAGTAGCGCGTCAGACGCCGCAGGACGATCAGGCTCACGATCCCGATTGTGAACAGGCCAAGGGTTGCTGGATCGGCAAAAAAAGCTTTGGGGTTTGCGCTCGTTTCTGTGATCAGCGGGTCGGGTGATCCCTGCACTGATTCGAAAGTGGCATTGCCCTGGGTTGGTGAAGGAGGTGCTGATGAATCAACACGGTTCACGGCGGCGAATTCCGTGTGGTATGGATTGAATATCTCTGTACCGGCCGCCTGACCGCAAAGCGAAAGCAATGCGAACCATACAACCGTCCTGAACCAAAACATCTGGCCCTTCCATGGCGTCTTCCCTGAAGGCAGAGCCTAGCATGCTCCGCGAAAAGTGTCAGTTTGCTTTGGTATTCCCCCTTAAAGCACGCTACAGGTCGGCTTTCTTCGCCCAGCCTTTCTCGTAATCGGCAATCATGGTGGGACCGCGCACACGCAGGTGGGCGATCTTCCAGGTGCCTTTGTCGCGCCGATAATCCTCCACGTAGCGGGCGGCCTGCCAGCGTGCCTGATTGTTTTTGTAGAACGTGAATGGACCAAAGAAGTACCAGGTGCCGGTGGCCGTGTCGCCATCAACTTCGATGCGCGGATTCATAGTCATGTGCTGGGTATAGCTCATCATGGTCTGAAAGCGTTCGAACAGCGTGCGGATTTCTGCATGGCCTTCGGCACGGGCAATCCCTTTGCCTTCCCAGATGCCGTCGTCTGTGAATATGGTGGTGATGCGCTGTGGGTTGTGGTCATCGTCACAGATCTCGCAGTACATGGCCTTCAACTGGCGGATCGCTTCGATGTCTTCCAGGCGCTGGATGCGTGCAGTCAGCGTTTGCAGAGTTTCCGGATCACTCATGGGTTAGTCCTGTTTATAGGTGGATGTCGGTTGCGATCAGGCGGCGCGGTGAACGTTTTGTATCAGCGAAGCTGGCAACGTCATTGGCGATGACTTTAATACTTGCAGGTTCGGTATAAAACCGGTCGCGCAGGTCGGCAACACTTGCGAAACCGCAAAACGCAAAACCATCGATGTCTGGTCCGGCAAGACGTGCGACCACACTCAACTGTGTGTAGTGGGTCATATGCGGATGGTGGACCAGCGCAAGCGGGGCATGCTTGTCGCGCCAGTGCGCATCCGACTCGGTGTGGGTGCGCTCCGGATGGTGGACCAGCGGAAAAATACCGATCGCTGCTGCGTCACCGGCTTTGATGGTACGCCGGCAGACCACATACAACCCCACGTCGGCGGCAGTGGCAAAACGGTCTGCGTCGTCGGTGGTTGCCGTTACCAGAGCGCGAAACGGCAGGGGATCATAAGGTTCGCGTGGATCTGCGTAGTACGAACCACCGGTTGCGCGAGCCATGGCCAGCGCTCGATCGGGATCGTTACTGGTCAGGGCCAGTTGTAGAATGTGTGTCACGCTCATTCTCCTTGTGTGTTGCTCAGGCCATGTTGCTTGAGCATCTGCTTTTCGTAGTCTTTTGCCGCCGGGGCGATCGAACTCTCTGCACCACTTTCGATCCAGCGTAGCATACGCCCCGCATCGCCTAAGGGGGAACGCTTGCCAAGTGAGTTCAGCATGACCATTGCCAGCGGCCTGTCCTGGGCCTGCGTCACCATCACCAGACAGCGGCCGGCCTCGGTCAGGTAACCGGTTTTGGTGAGCTCTACCTCCCAGGTGGTGCTACTGATCAGGGGGTTGGTGTTGCCATATCCGAGTTGATAGCGCGGACCTTTGAAGTTAACGGTGTGTTGCGATGTTGTGGAAAAACTGCGGATGACGTCATAGCTGTATGCAGCGCGGATCATCTTGCTCAAATCGCTTGCGGTACTGCGGTTTTCAGGCGAAAGACCCATCGGGTCCACAAAGGTGGTGCTGCCCATGCCCAGGCTCACCGCCTTGGCATTCATTGCGGCCACAAATGCCTTCATCCCACCAGGGTGATGCACGCCCAGATTGTAGGAAGCCCGGTTCTCCGAGGACATGAGCGCAATCTTCAGCAGATCGGACCGTTTTGCCTGCGAACCAATCCGGATGCGCGAATAGGCGTTCTTGGCGAGGTCAGAAGACCAGTCTTCGATAGTCAGATAAGTGGCAAGGGGTTCGGCTGAATCCAGGACCACCATT
>JAQBYL010000150.1 GCA_027622495.1 Pseudomonadota bacterium | reverse complement strand
ATGATTTCGCTCACGTCTGACGGCAAGGGAGCCACAGCTTCATCCAGAGTAGCACCGGCCGAAACGCACCCGGGCAGATCGGGCACTACAAACGGCAGCTGCAGACTTCTGAGAGGATCCATAAGTCTTTGTTTTTATTGGTAGGCACGACCGGATTCGAACCGGTGACCTCTACCATGTCAAGGTAGCGCTCTAACCAACTGAGCTACGCGCCTTAAATCAGGCGATCCTGGCATTCCGATCATGATCTTTGACGGACGGCAAATAGACCTGGCCGTCCCTTGCCAGGACGGGCGAATGTACACACTTCGTGATTTCAAGTCGAGTCGCTCTTGTTGGCAGGCCGCATTCTCTGGGTCTTTCGTGCTCGATCGCCGGGTTCGCCAACGGGTAAATTGCCCTGAAATTCGGGTTGTACGCCCGCGGAGGGGGCAGTAGAATGCGCACCCCGCCGGTTATCTGGCGGGTTGTCGTCTATGGGCGGCAGATGTTGAATCGCACGGCTGACGCATCCTTGGAGAGAAGGATACGCGTCTGCCTGTGGCTTTTAGGGACTTATGGAGAACGTATATTAAGAAAGGTGGTAAGCGTATTGAGCGGTCACTTCTGAATGAAGAAATTACTGCTCGCGAAGTGCGTCTGGTTGCTGCGGATGGGTCACAAGTAGGAGTTGTTTCCAGAAGCCGTGCGCTCGAGGAATCAAAAAAATCGGGGATGGATCTCGTACTGATTGCACCTGATGCGGTACCACCGGTGGTTAAAGTGATGGATTACGGGAAGCACCTGTTTGAAGTCAAAAAAACCAAAGCTGCGCAACGTAAGAAGCAAAAGCAGATACAGGTTAAGGAAATGAAATTCCGGCCTGGTACGGAAGATGGCGATTACAAGGTAAAACTACGCAACCTGATTCGCTTTCTGGAAGACGGAGACAAAGCCAAAGTATCGCTTCGGTTTCGTGGACGTGAAGTTGTGCATCCTGAGATTGGGATGCAACTCATGAAGCGGATTGAAGAGGACCTTGCGGAGTATGGTTCAGTCGAGTCTGAGCCGAAGTTCGAAGGTCGACAGGTGATCATGCTTTTGGGTCCGCGAAAGAAAAAGAAATAACAAAAATCAAATAGGCGGTTTTTGAAAAAGAACCGGTAACTAAATCGCGTGGAGTAAGAAATGCCCAAACTTAAAACGAAAAGGGGTGTGGCCAAGCGTTTCCGTCGTACTGCAACCGGGTTTAAACACCGGTCGGCGAACAGAAACCACATCCTCACCAAAAAAGCGTCAAAACGTAAACGTCAGCTGCGTGGCCTCAACGATGTCGCCGCTGTGGATGTGCCGTCAATAAGACGCCTGTTACCCACTAAGGCCCGCTAGGAGCAACCATGCCAAGAGTAAAACGTGGTGTTGCTTCTCGTGCACGCCGTAAAAAGATTCTGGATGCAGCGAGCGGTTATTATGGCGCTCGTAGCCGAACATTCAGGGTCGCTAAACAGGCGGTGATCAAAGCGGGGCAATATGCCTATCGCGATCGCCGTCAACGCAAGCGCCAGTTTCGAGCGTTGTGGATCGTGCGGATCAATGCTGCCGCCCACGAACATGGCCTGTCGTACAGCCGATTTATCGCCGGCCTCAAGGAGGCCGACATTGATGTAGATCGACGTGTTCTGGCAGATCTTGCCATGCACGAAAAGCAGGCGTTCGGCGCGCTGGCAGAAAAAGCCAAAGCTGCACTGGCCGCATAAGCGATTCAATGTTGTTTCAGCGCATCACGTTGATGCTCTGAAGTGGTCTCCGAAAGGCCTTCAAAGAGGACCTTCCCGGAACGCATGCGCGAAACGAAAGAAAAAAGGGAAGGTGATCACATCTTCCCTTTTTTTATGTGAGAGTAATGATGGATTTGAAAGCGATACTGCAAAGCGCGCAGGGCGCGGTGGAAAGCGCGGCAGATGAGCGCGCCCTCGAAGAGGTTCGGGTCAGATACCTTGGTAAAAAAGGTGAATTGACCGCGCTGTTGAAGGGGCTTGGTCAGTTGAGTGAAGCCGAACGACCCAAGGCGGGTGCTGACATCAACGCTGCAAAAAATCTGGTTCAAGGCTGGCTGGCCAGCCGAAAAGATTCGCTGGGTGCCTCTCAACTGGCTGCAGAGCTTGCCAGTGAGACCCTTGATATAACCCTGCCCGGGCGGGCAAAGCCGGTGGGCGGATTGCATCCGGTCACGCAGGCAGTGCAGCGAATAGAAGACATCTTTGTCGGTGCCGGTTATGCGGTCGTTACCGGGCCGGAAATCGAAAACGATTACTACAACTTCGAAGCTCTGAACATTCCCGCACATCACCCGGCGCGGGCCATGCACGACACGTTCTATTTTGGTGACGGTCTTCTGCTGCGAACACATACCTCGCCGGGGCAGGTGCACGTGATGGAGAGTCAGCAGCCACCCATCAGAGTGATCTGCCCGGGGCGCGTATATCGCCGTGACTCTGACATGACCCACAGCCCCATGTTTCATCAGGTCGAGGGTCTGGTCATCGACAAAGGCATCAGCTTCGCGGATCTGAAGGGAACCGTGATTGAGTTCGTGCGACTGTTTTTTGAAAAAGATCTGGAGGTGCGGTTTCGACCGAGTTACTTCCCCTTCACGGAACCGTCTGCCGAGGTGGATGTTCAATGCGTGCATTGTTTCGGCAAAGGCTGTCGTGTGTGCAGTCAGACCGGTTGGATCGAAGTGATGGGCTGTGGGCTTGTGCACCCGAACGTATTGGAGAAGTCAGGGATCGACTCAGAAGTGTATTCCGGTTTTGCGTTTGGCTTTGGTGGAGATCGTCTGGCCATGCTGTTGTACGAAGTTGACGATCTGCGCATGTTTTTCGAAAACGACATGCGTTTCCTAAGACAGTTCAATTAGACCGGAGGGTAGCGGTGAAATTCAGCGAAAAGTGGCTGCGTGATCTGATCGATCCCGGTCTGGCCCATGATGATCTGATGTACGAGCTGACCATGGCAGGTCTCGAAGTCGAGAGTGTTGAGCCGGTTAGCGGAGCGTTTGAAGGTGTAGTTGTTGCCAGAGTGGTTAGTTCAGACAAGCATCCGGATGCAGATAAGCTGTCGGTCTGCCAGGTAGACGATGGACACGCCGTTCACCAGGTTGTTTGTGGTGCGCCGAATGTTCGGGCCGGCCTGGTGACTGCCTATGCAAGGATTGGCGCAGTTCTGCCTGGTGACTTTAAAATCAAAAAAGCAAAACTACGTGGCGTTGAGTCGAGCGGCATGCTTTGCAGTGCCGCCGAGTTAGGTGTGAGCACGGATGCAGACGGAATAATTGAGCTGCCTGAGGATCTGCCCACCGGTCAGACTCTGGTAGAGGCACTGTCGCTTGCAGACGTTAGCGTTGACCTGAACCTGACACCCAATCGGGGCGACTGTTTGAGCATGCGCGGTCTCGCCCGCGAGGTCGGCGTGTTGAGCGGTAAGCCGGTCAATGCAACCGGTGGGGTCGTCATCCCGGCCTCTATCGACACAACCTTTCCGGTTGAGCTTGCCGATCCGCAAGGCTGTCCCCGCTATGTCGGTCGTGTGGTTGAAGGGGTCGACATCAGCCGACCCAGTCCCCTGTGGATGACCGAAGCGCTGCGGAGATCCGGGCTGCGAAGCATCTCTGCGATTGTCGACATCACCAACTTCGTGATGCTCGAACTGGGGCAGCCGATGCACGCTTTCGATCTGGGCCGTCTGAATGAGCGGATTGTTGTTAGAAGGGCCGACGAAGGCGAGCAATTGACGCTGCTGGATGGAACCGACGTGCAGCTCGATGCGGATACCCTCTTGATCACCGACACGGCCGGACCCATCGCCATCGCCGGTGTAATGGGCGGTGAACGCAGCGGCATTCAAGCCGATACGCGCGATGTGTTTCTGGAAAGTGCCTTCTTTGCACCGTTGCCGATCTCTGGTACGGCGCGAAGATATGGCTTGCACACCGATGCATCACATCGCTATGAACGCGGTGTTGACTACGAGTTGCAGACACTCGCTATCGAGCGGGCCACCGAACTCATGCTGCAGATCGTTGGCGGCAGCGCAGGTCCGGTGGTTGAAACGGTTTCTACGGAGAACCTGCCTGAGCCAGTCCAGGTTCGGTTGCGCCAACGGCGGTTGAACGAGCTGCTGGGCGTCGATATTGAACCTGAAGTGGTCGATCATCTATTCGAGCGACTGCATTTTAAGCTCGTCAATCGCATGCAAGATGCACATGAAGGCGTGATTTGGACCATTGAAGTCCCAAGCCATCGCTTCGATGTCAGCATCGAAGCTGATCTGGTCGAGGAAGTGTGTCGCATCCACGGCTACAACAACATCGAGTCGCGCATGCCGCTAACGCACCTCGAATTGCGCAAGGTGGTGCTGGAACGATCCACGGAAGCGCAGCTCAAAGCCCAACTGGCTGGTCTTGGGTACCAGGAAGTCATCACCTACAGCTTTGTCGATCCGCGACAGGTTGATCTTTATGACCCTACCGCCCAGCCGATGACGCTCGCTAACCCAATGTCTTCAGAGCAGTCGGTGATGCGCACAAATCTGTTGCCCGGGCTGATGTCTGCTCTGCAGACGAACGTCGCCCGGCAGCAATCGCGTGTGCGGTTGTTTGAACTCGGCCTGTGTTTTGTGCCTGGCGAAAAACTCGAGCAGGTGCAGATGTTGGGGGGTCTGATCTGGGGCGACCGGCTAACCAGCACCTGGCACAGCAGATCGGAGCTTGTGGATTTTTACGACATCAAAGGAGACCTGGAGCATTTACTGAACTGGGCTGGCGTCAAAGATGTTGAGTATGTGAAAGTCAAAGACGAGATCATGCATCCGGGTCAGAGTGCCGAGATTCGCCTTGGTGATCGCAAGGTTGGCCGGATCGGTCGACTACATCCTGAGATCGAAAAGAAGCTCGATCTTCCTCATCCGGGTTACTTCTTTGAAATCGCTGGCGACACCATTCTGGTGAGGCCGCGCCGGTTGCACACGCAGATTTCAAAATACCCGAGCGTTCGGCGTGACCTTGCCCTGGTGATCAACGAAGCAGTCAGCGCGTTCGACATCGAGAAGACCGTTCGTGAAGCCTGTGGAGCAGTTCTCATTGACTTCACCTTATTTGACGTGTATCGAGGCAAAGGTATTGATTCTAAAGAAAAAAGTGTCGCTGTAGGCTTGACGTTGCAGGATCCATCGGCCACTCTTACCGATGCAGAAATCGCTAAACACGTTAACCATGCGCTGCAAGCATTGCAACAACGTTTTGATGCGCGGCTTCGATAAGCTGGCAATAGATTGCGCGTAGACGCAACAGTGAGACTGGGGTCGATTAGAAAGGGAGGCTGACTGTGGGTGCGCTGACAAAGGCCCAAATGGCTGATCGCCTGTTCGAAGAACTGGGTTTGAACAAGCGCGAAGCTAAAGAAATCGTTGAAATGTTTTTCGACGAAGTGCGACGTTCCCTTGAGAACAATGAACAGGTCAAGCTGTCTGGTTTCGGTAATTTTGATCTCCGCCAGAAGGCTGAACGGCCAGGACGCAATCCAAAAACCGGCGAAGAAATACCCATCAGCGCGCGCAGGGTGGTGACATTCCGGCCAGGTCAGAAACTTAAAGCTCGAGTAGAGGCGTATGCTGGAACCGAGTCAGAATAACGAACTGCCACCCATCCCGGGCAAACGCTACTTCACCATCGGTGAAGTCAGCGAACTGTGCGAGGTCAAACCCCACGTGCTGCGTTACTGGGAGCAGGAATTTCCTCAGCTCAAACCGGTCAAGCGACGCGGCAACCGCCGTTACTATCAGCGTCAGGATGTGATCATCATCCGGCAGATCCGGTCGTTGCTGTACGAACAGGGCTTTACCATTGGCGGTGCGCGTCAACGTCTTACCGGCGAAGATGCCAAGGTCGACCAGACGCAGTTCAAGCTGCTGATCAAGCAGATGATTGTTGAGCTTGAAGACGTTCTCAAAGTTCTCAAATCCTGAGAGCGCTCGGGTCGATCGACCTGACTACCCCACAAACAAGACATCAAACCAGGAGATCTGCTTTTGAGCGAAGCAATTGCCGGTACTAACGAACCCCCAAATTGCCATGGCGGACTTGAAAAACTCGATCAGGAATTCAGCTACTGGATCGACGAGGGGGGCGGAACCGTCCCGAAAGATCTCACCGGCACATTCTTCCGCAATGGGCCTGGTCGTCAGCGCATCGGTGGCGTTCCGTTCGGCCACTGGTTTGATGGTGACGGCATGTTATGCGCGTTTTCGTTCAAAGATGGGCGCGTGCACTTCAAGAATCGTTATGTGCGGACACCGAAATACGTTGAAGAAACCGCCGCGCAGAAAATTCTGTATCGCGGTTTCGGTACCCAGATCCCCGGCGGCATAACCAGGAATCTGTTCAAAATGCCGGCCAATCCGGCAAACACCAATTCAATCCTGCACGGCGGGAAACTGCTGGCACTGAACGAAGGTGGTCATCCCTGGCAGCTCAAGCCCGACACACTGGAAACGATTGGCGAACACGACTACGACGGTCAACTCGCCAAAGGGCAAGTGTTCAGTGCGCACGGTAAGGTGCATCCGGTCTCCGGGGATTGCTTTAACTTCGGCGCCGGAATCAGTGGAATGACCCTCAAAGGCCTGCAGGCCTGCCTGAATCTTTACCGGATCAACCCGGAAGGTCAGATGGTGCAGAAGTCGAAAATTCTGCTCGACTCATTCCCGTTCTGTCATGACTTTGCGCTGACTCAAAAACATGCCATCTACTTCATTAACTCCATCGTCTTTGGTGGCATGGGGAGTGTCATTCTCGGACGCAAGAGCATTTCCGATCAGATTCATTTCGACAACAACGTCCCCATGCAGGTAGTTGTTGTCGACCTGGATACCCTGACCGAAGTGCGTCGTTTTGAGACGGCGCCAGGCGCGATCATTCACTTCGGCAATGCATTCGAAAGTGGCAATGAGATTGTTGTGGACGGTATGTATGCCAGCGACTTCGAGGCCAACGACACATTGAGTGATGTGTTCAACAGCACCAAGTTTGGGGGTGGCACCTATATGCGTTTCCACCTGAACATGGGAACCGGCGCCATGACAAGCGAACGGGTTAGCGAAACAGAATCAGAATTCCCTACATTCAATCCAGCAGTAATCGGTAAACAGCATAAAGTGTGCTACACGGCATGCTCGGTGCCCAACGGCGCCGACAGTTTTTTCAATGGTTTCCAGAGCGTAACCTTTGAGGGTGAGGAAACTCTCGTGACTCTACCGCCAGGTCTGTATGGTTCTGAGCCGATGTTTGCACCCGCAGACAAAGCCGCGGCTGAAGACGACGGATATGTTCTGGAAGTGGTGTACGACGCCTACACCCACAAGAGTGAACTGCAGATCTATCGCGCCAACAACGTGGCAGATCAGGTGTGTTCACTCAAACTGAAGCATCACGTTCCGCATCAGTTTCATGGTTTTTTCACGCCACAGGTGTTTGTGTAGCCGACTCGTGAACTGCGGCTCTTCGTAGGCTACGAACAGCCGCAGGCACATCAATACTTAGGCACCCATACGCATCGCACCCAGAAAATCCCGCTTGCCGAGGGGCACACCCTTCGAACGCAGAATGTCGTAAGCAGTCGTGGCATGAAAATAGAAATTCGGCAAGGAAAACGACAGCACGTAGTTTTCGTTGGTGAAGGGCAGTTCGTTTTTCCCGAGTTTGAAGATGAGTTTGCCGTCGCTCAGCTTGTTGATTGCATCTTTATCCAGCGCTTTCAACTCGGTCAGCGTCTGGCTTGTGAGTGCCTGAAGGCCGGCATAGTCAGTGTCGGCGTACAGACCCATGGGCGTGACGGCCTCACCCGTCTGCAGGGCTTTGATGGCTCCGATGGAATGGTGGGTGATGCAGATCACCTGGAAATGAAACGACTGCATATCGTCGTAAAGGTTGGTCTTGACCACGTCGTCGAGGGCGATGCCTTTCTCGTTGCAATACGATGCCCCTTTGTCCAGAAATCCGACGGCGGCGCCGACGACTTGCAGGTAGGTTCCGACGCTCAGGTCGTATAGTGATGTTGCCATGGTGTCCTCAGGTTTGAATTTTCGAAGGGCTGCATTGTTGCCAATGTCGCAGGGTTTGTCATAGGCAATTTTTTAAGATCAGGTTGAAGCACGTAGTTCATTGATATGCATAGGAAATGCGTATCCTTTCTTAGGCTGGTGGCTTCGGTTATGATGCCCGGCCTATCGAATCGGGGCGTAGCGCAGCCTGGTAGCGCACTTGACTGGGGGTCAAGTGGTCGCAGGTTCAAATCCTGCCGTCCCGACCAACCAACCTCCTAACCGAAACCAGCGGTATTGGTCGAAAGCCGTTCGAGACACAACGCCGGTCGAGTGCTGGCCTCCCTGAAGTAGGGAGGAGCGGCACAGCCGCTCGAGCCGATCGCGCTGATAGGCTTGGCAAGAAACGGCGCAGTTGAGGGAGAAGCCGTTCTGATTGGCGGTGAACGGCTTGGGCGTAGAGTCGGTTCGGGCCAGGGCCGGGTTCTTGAGGGTGAGGGTTCTGCCGCCGACTCCCTGTCCGACCGCGACGCGATAGCGGATCGACGCGGGAACGATATCGCTAAGCTGTTGCCTTGGCAGGTGGAACGCGATGTCATCGATCAGCAGCTGAACAAACCCGTTAGTACGTAGTTGGCTGACCGCTTACTCCCTACTACACAATGGAAGCAGTTATATGTACGGAATGTTCGGGGGAATGTTCGGTGGATTGGTCTTAACGGACACGTAGTTGCCGAGCTCGAATTAGCCCCTGGTGCGTGGCGTTTGGAGAAGCGGAAGTGAGGTTAAGGAGCGCGCTACAGGTATCGACCGACCCGGTGAGTGCAGGCTTAAGACTGAATCGATTCCAACCACGAGCTATTGTCAAATCTGGTGTATGACAAGCCAACTCAAGCGGCGGCCTTGCTCTGACTAACCTCCTGT
>JAQBYL010000149.1 GCA_027622495.1 Pseudomonadota bacterium | reverse complement strand
GAGTGATTTTGATCACCGGAAACGCCAGTTCATTCCAGGGAACTTTGGCTTCGTCAAAAAGTGCAACCTCGAGAGACTCATAGCCTGCGGAAAAGATTCCGTCGATGAGCCGTGCACGGTAGAACAGATAGATCTGCGATATGTGGGGCAGGCTGAACAGCGTATATAGCTCACCAACATCGACCTGGGCGTTGGCTTCTTCGAATGTTTCGCGTGCGGCACCCACTTCGCATGCTTCGCCGTTTTCCAGAAAACCGGCAGGCAGGGTCCAGAAACCTTTGCGCGGATCGATGGCGCGGCGACACAGCAGAACCTGATCGTTCCAGACCGGCAGACAGCCTGCCACCACCCGTGGGTTCTGGTAGTGAATGGCGTCGCATGCGTCGCACACGAACCGCTCACGGCTGTCCCCCATCGGGACTTTCCGGCTCACCGACTGACCACACTGACTGCAGAACTTCATGCGATCAGTTTATACGGCTACTACCGCGGGCGAAACGGTATGACCTGACTATTGTCTGGAAGCGCTGCGCAGGCCGTGTTCTCGTCGATAATTTCCTGTGGCGCAAGGATCGAACGCTGTAGTTCATACAAGGATTGGCACATCATCTCAGAGATGCGAATGGTGGCCGACATCGGATTCGTCGCCTTACGACGAACCATATCTATGCGGAACTGCAGCCCCATCAGGCGATGTCTGGCAACCTCGTTGGGGGCCCCGTCAATCACCCTTTCTGTCAGTTCGCGACGCAGGCCGTCCAGTGCATCTGGATCTTCTCGTGCCATCTCCACCAGTACTTCAAAATCTGGTAGGTTCGCTTTCATGTGTGATACTCGTTAATGGACCGTTACTATCATCAATGTCCTGCGCTAATAACATGCAGGGGGTGTAAACGGTTTGTTAGCGGACTTTTTGAGGGTTTGGGGGGAAAGTGATTTATCAGCTCGAAGACCGCCGTGTGAGGGCGGCTGAAGACTGCTTTGTAGCGGATTGCGCGACGGTGATCGGAACCGTTGCACTCCACGAAGGCGTAAGTGTGTGGTTCGGTGCGGTCATCCGGGGCGACAATGAGCCCATCACGGTGGGACGCCACAGCAATGTGCAGGATGGCGCGGTCCTGCATACAGATGCCGAGTTCCCGTGTGTGGTGGGCGAGGGGGTGACGATCGGCCACAAAGCGGTCGTGCATGGCTGCCGGATCGATAACAACAGCCTGATCGGCATAAATGCGGTCATTCTGAACGGTGCGGTGATCGGCCGGAACTGTCTGATCGGCGCAAATGCACTGGTGACCGAAGGCAAGCATATTCCCGACAATTCACTGGTGCTCGGATCCCCCGGCAAGGTTGTCAAAACACTCTCAAAAGAAGAGATCGAGGAGTTAACCGCGAGCGCGCTACGCTATCTGAACAACGGTCGGCGGTACCGCGCTCACCTGAAAGGTCAAACTGAAACGGATGCACTTGAATGAAAGAAATAGGAACTCCTCTGTCTGCGTGTGCCACACGGGTGATGATGTTGGGCTCAGGCGAACTGGGCAAAGAGGTCGTCATTGAGCTGCAGCGTCTTGGCGTTGAGGTCATTGCCGTGGACCGCTATGCAAATGCGCCAGGTATGCAGGTTGCACATCGCAGCCACGTCATCAACATGCTCGATCCTGCAGCCTTACGCGCGGTCATTGAGCTTGAAAAACCAGACCTGGTGGTGCCAGAAATCGAAGCGATAGCAACTGCGACACTGGTTGAGCTTGAGGCAGAAGGGCTGAATGTTATTCCCACCGCGCAAGCAGCTCGCCTGACCATGAATCGGGAAGGTATCCGGGTACTCGCGAGCGAAACACTGGGCATACCCACATCACCCTATCGATTTGCAACGACTCGTGAAGAGTACGATCTGGCCATCGAAGAAATCGGTATGCCCTGTGTGGTTAAACCAGTGATGAGCAGTTCCGGCAAAGGTCAGTCCACGGTGCACACACCCAAAGACGCCGATTACTCCTGGCGCTACGCGCAGGAAGGTGCGCGCGGTGGTGCAGACAAAGTGATCGTCGAAGGTTTCGTCGACTTCGACTACGAAATCACCCTGCTCACCGTCCGTCACCAGGGCGGGACGGCTTTCTGCGAACCCATCGGGCATCGGCAGGAAGGGGGTGACTATCAGGAATCCTGGCAGCCCCAGCCCATGTCAGACGCAGCGCTGACCGAATGTCAGCGGATTGCCGAGCAGGTAACCGGTGAACTCGGTGGCCGCGGTCTTTTCGGCGTGGAGTTTTTCATCAAGGGCGACACCGTCTATTTCAGCGAGGTCAGTCCGCGACCCCACGATACCGGCATGGTGACAATGATCAGCCAGGATCTGTCTGAATTTGCCTTGCATGCACGCGCCATTCTGGGCATGCCAATACCAAACATACGCAACCGCGGACCGGCTGCGTCGGCCGTTGTGTTAGTGGAAGGCGAATCAAAAAACATCCGCTTCAGTGGTTTTGATGCAGCATTGAGCGAACCAGACACACAATTGCGCCTCTTCGGCAAACCGGAGGTCAAAGGCGAGCGTAGGATGGGGGTAGGCCTTGCTCTGGCAGACAACATCGATGAAGCGCGCGCAAAAGCTGCGCGTGTTGCGCAGGCAATCTCCGTCACATTTGCGGATTGATGAAGTGCAGATGCTTGTAAAGAGGCGCTTGCAAAATGGAATGGCAGGGCTATAGTTGCCGGTGTGAAAATCTGCAAGACAACTTCTTCCTACCTATCTGCACTGCGGCTTCTGCTGCCGGTGCTGCCGGCATCTATATAAAACCCAGGGCGTACGCCCACCCTAAAATCCAGAACTACCAGATGAGACTGAAGTCTCAGGCAGTCATGTCCGCTTTTGATTGTTACGAGGATCGCGTTGATGAGCGAAGAACAAACAAGCCCTGAATCTACTGGCTGGAAAGGCCGCGCTGCCGGTGCCATGCCATTTCACAAGTACAAAACTTTTCAACCCATCGATATGAAGAACCGGCAATGGCCGGGCAAAGTAATCGAGCACGCACCACGGTGGTGTAGTGTTGACCTGCGCGACGGCAATCAGGCGCTGATTGATCCGATGAATGTCGATGAAAAGTTGCGCATGTGGGACCTGTTGCTGGACGTCGGGTTTTCTGAGATTGAAGTTGGCTTTCCTGCTGCCTCACAACCAGACTTTGATTTTATCCGTCGCATCATTGACGAAAAGCGCATCCCTCAAGGGGTGACAATTCAGATTCTCTGTCAGGCTCGCCGGGAACTCATCGAACGGTCTGTCGAGTCCCTTCAGGGTGCACCGCGAGCCATCTTTCACCTTTACAACTCCACCAGCGAATTACAGCGCAGAGTGGTCTTCAACATGGACCGGGCTGGGATCATTGACCTTGCGGTACAGGGAACACGCATGGTCAAGGAGGCGGTCGCGCGCCTGAACACCGACGTAACGCTTGAATATTCACCTGAGAGTTTTACTGGCACTGAGTTGGATTTCGCTGTGGAGATCTGCACCGCAGTTGTACAGGAGTGGGGTGCAACACCCGATAAGCCGATCATCATTAACCTGCCGTCTACCGTCGAGATGGCCACACCTAATATTTATGCAGATCAGATTGAGTGGTTTTCTACTCATTTTCCGCATCGCGACAGCGTTGTTATCTCTCTGCATACCCACAACGATCGCGGCACCGGTGTGGCCGCAACAGAACTCGCGATCATGGCGGGTGCGCAGCGTGTTGAAGGGACCTTGTTCGGGAACGGTGAGCGGACCGGAAACTGCGACATTGTCACCATGGCAATGAACATGTTCAGCCAGGGTGTTGACCCGGAACTCGATTTTCGTGACATGCCGCGCATACGCAAAGCGGTGGAGGAGATTAACAAACTGCCAGTTCATGAGCGGCATCCGTACGCGGGAGATCTGGTTTTTACCGCCTTTTCCGGCTCCCATCAGGATGCCATTAAAAAAGGCATGGCGCAGGTCGATCGGGACCACTGGGAAGTGCCCTATCTGCCCATTGATCCTGCCGACGTAGGGTCCTCATACAAAGAAACTGTTCGGGTAAACAGTCAGTCGGGGAAGGGCGGTGTGGCTTTCCTGCTGGAAGAGCATTATGGGATCTCTCTGCCCAAGGACATGCTGCGCGAATTCAGCAGCATTGTTCAGAAGTTGACCGAAAGTCTCGACCGGGAGATCAAAGCGGCGGAAATATTTGAAGCGTTGATATCCGAGTATGTAGTCGAAACCGGCCCGTATCGTCTGGTGGATTTTGATCTGCTTACGCCGCGAGAGGCCGATCAGCGCTGTGTAGCGCGGGTAGAAGTGTCTGAACAGATCGTCACCATCGATGGGGAAGGTTCTGGTCCGATTGAGGCGTTTGTGAATGGCATGGTTCAGACGCTGAACGAACCGATGAACATCATCGACTACCATGAACATGCCATGAGTACCGGAAAGGATGCCAATGCGATCTGCCTGCTGGCAATCGACAATCCGACAGGTGGGCAGTGCTACGGTGTGGGTCTGAGTAGAAACACGATTACCGCGTCGTTCAATGCAATCATTTCGGCGCTCAATCGCCGCTGGAAGCAGTAAGCCAACCGGCGGATGCTAGGCAGATTCTGACGGCCGTGCTTCTACCTCGTCGTGAAGCAACGGCCTCACGTCGCGCATGATCTTGACGTTTTTAATCGAATTGTCGGTGATCTGCATGGTTTCGAAGCGGTAGTCACCAATCCTGATGCACAGGTTTGAATCAGGGATGGTCTCCAGTTCCTCCAGCAACAGACCGTTCAGGGTTTTCGGTCCGTCGGTGGGCAGGTCCCATGCCAGGGCGCGATTGATATCGCGCAGTACAGCGCGGCCATCGATCACGTAGGAGTCGTCTTCCTGCTTGACGATCTCCGGCATGCTGGCAGCGAAGTCAGTGGTAAATTCGCCGACGATTTCTTCCAGGATGTCTTCCAGAGTCACAATACCGCGAACGTCGCCGTATTCGTCCACCACCAGCGCAACCCGACGTTTTTCGTTCTTGAAATTCAGCAGTTGTGTATGAAGCGGTGTTGCTTCAGGAACGTAGTACGGTTTTCGTACCAGGTTAAGCAGTTGTTCCTTGCTGACGCCTTCCTGATTGATGAAACGGCTCATGCGACGCAGGTGCAGTATGCCGATCACGTTGTCCATGTTCCCCCGGTATACAGGCAGACGCGTGTGCTGACTGTTAGCCAGAATATCGATGATTTCACTCAGATCGGCGTCCGCATCGATACCGACGATTTCGCTGCGTGGAACCATGATGTCGTCGACGGTGACGTTTTCCAGGTCCAGGATGCTGATCAGCATGTCCTGGTGTGCATCCGGTATTCTCGAGCCTTCGTTAACCACCGTTCTCAACTCATCCATGCTCAGGTGGTCGCGGTGTTTGTCGTCATGTTTCATGAATGGACGGGCAACGAGGTTGCTGACGCGGTTGATTGACCAGAGCGCCGGAAGCATGAATTTGAGCAACGGATCGAGGACATAAACTGCCCTGAACGCTAACCGTTCGGGGTTGTTGGCGGCGATGGTTTTTGGTGCAACTTCAGCGAAGATCAGGAAATATATGGTGAGTACAACCGGCGAAAGCATGACGCCGAGATCACCGAACAGCTGAAGACCAAGAACAGTCGCCACAGTGGCTGCGCTGAAATTCACCAGGTTGTTGCCGATCAATATGCCGCTGAGCAGGCGATCCGGACGGCGTAGAAGCTTGTCGGCTTTCCTTGCCCCGGCGTGACCCTCGTTAACCAGGTGTCGCAGACGGTAGCGGTTGAGCGCCATCATCGCCGTTTCGCTGCTTGAGAAGAACGCGGAAAGGACGGTCAGCACCAGCATGATCAGAAGCAGGGTCTCTGGCGTAAGGTGGGTGAGAGACATTACCGTTCCAGTAGAATTTCAACGACGAATTTACTACCAAAGTATCCCAATAGAAGCAATGTGAAAGCGATCAGTGTCCAGCGCGATGCCGACGCACCACGCCATCCGAACAGGTAGTGCCCGCCAAGCAATGCAACGTAGACAAGCCATGACGCGGACGAAAGCACGGTGTGGTGCACGATGCGCTGATCGAACATGTTGTCCAGAAACAGAAAGCCGCTTGCAATGGCCACCGTCAATATGGCGAACCCGGTCCAGAGCATGCGGAACAGCAGGCTTTCCATGGTTTCCAGTGGTGGCAGAAAGCGCCCCAGCGAAAACCGGTGTTTTACCCGCAGATAACGCTCCTGTGTAGCAAGCATGATTGACTGAAAAGCCGCCATCATCAGAATGCTGTATGCAGCGATGGAGGTCAGAATGTGGGTGATAAGACGGCCAGGCAGGTCGGTTCTGGGTGCTAACCCGGTGTTGGCAAACAAAGCTGCCAACACAGATACAACGCACAATGGAAACAGAAACAAAAGAAGGCTGTGCACGGGTAGGGTGAGCCGCATGATCATAACGAAGATCACCATCACGAATGCCACGAGATTCGCAATACCCCAGATGCCGAGGTCAATGCCAGTGGGTGTAACCAGCAGCAGCCAGGTGGCAAGAGCGTGTGCGATCAGCGCGGGAACTGCGATGGAATCGATCAGCCGCAGCGGCAGATCACTGCGTTGTGACAGGCTGCGAATTTGAATCAGTGTGGCCAGACTGTATAGAACGGTCGCAATCAAGCCAGGGATTGCGGGGCTTATGCCTTGCAAAATGCGTCTAACGCTTAAGATTTTTGCGAGTTTGGCATAACGCACCCGATGCGTGAAGGGCTATAATCGCGACGTTTTTTTTAACACGGGTCTTCGATGTTTGACAACCTGACTGATCGTCTCACACAGACTCTTCGTGGCATCTCAGGCAAAGCGCGCCTGTCTGAAGAGAATGTGAGTGCCGCACTGCGGGACGTACGCATGGCTCTGCTTGAAGCAGATGTCGCTTTGCCAGTGGTCAAGGATTTCATCAGCCAGGTGCGCTCCAAGGCGCTCGGAACGGTGGTGTCGAGTGCACTGAACCCGGGTGAAGCCTTCGTCAAGATCGTGCACACCGAACTCGTCAAGGTGATGGGTGAGGCCAACGATGCGTTGGACCTCAACACCACACCACCGGCGATCATCCTCATGGCGGGTCTTCAGGGTGCCGGCAAAACTACCACTGTGGCAAAGCTTGCCAGATTCCTGATCGAAGGCCGGCTTGGCGCAAAAAAGAAGGTTGCGGTGGTGTCGGCTGACGTCTACCGACCTGCCGCCATCGATCAACTTCAGACCCTGGCCGCCGAAGTTGGTGCGCACTTCATCCATTCGACCCCAGACGAAAAACCCCTCGATATCGGTAAACGCGCAGTTGTCGAAGCGAAGAAAGTGCTGGCGGATGTGCTCTTGGTAGACACCGCGGGTCGTCTTGCCATCGACGCCGCCATGATGGCGGAAATACGCGACCTGCAAGCCAGTCTTTCGCCGATCGAAACGCTTTTTGTCGTAGACGCGATGACCGGTCAGGACGCCGCTAATACTGCAAAAGCCTTTAACGATGCACTGGTTCTTACCGGTGTGGTCCTTGCCAAGGCAGATGGTGATGCTCGCGGTGGTGCGGCATTGTCGGTCCGCGCCATTACCGGCAAACCGATCAAATTCCTCGGTATGGGTGAGAAGACCGACGCCCTGGAGCCGTTCCACCCGGATCGCCTGGCCTCCCGCATTCTGGGCATGGGCGACATGTTGAGCCTGATAGAAGAGGCACAGCGCAAAGTCGATAAGCGCAGCGCGCAGAAACTTGCCCGCAAAATCCAGCATGGCCAGAAGTTCGACCTCGAAGATTTCCGCGAACAGCTGAAACAGATGTCCAACATGGGCGGCATGACCAATATGATGGACAAAATCCCCGGTATGAGCGCGCTACCGGCCAATGCTCAGTCAAAGATTGATGACGGCATGTTCAAGAAAATGGCTGTGATCATCGACTCGATGACCGCCCACGAACGGCATTTTCCCGACCTGATCAGTGGTTCCAGGAAGCAGCGGATCGCCAAAGGCAGCGGTACCCACATCCCGGACGTGAACAGACTGCTGAAACAACACAAGCAGATGCAGAAAATGATGAAAAAGATGAGCAAGAAAGGCGGGATGCAGAAGATGCTGCGTACCCTGCAGGCAGCCCGTCCTGCCGCTGGTGTGCGCCGCTGAAAACGCAGCAGTGAGCTTGCTTGCCGGGCTGACCAGCCGCTCAAAGTCAAGCCTCGCAGGCCGTTTACAAATAATCCCGGATACCGGTTTGCAAGTGTTTGATGTTCCTATAGAATGCTGCGCCTTTCGTTCCAAGGGTTAAGCTCTAGATGGTTACCATTCGTTTGGCACGCCACGGATCCAAGAAAAATCCGTTTTATTACGTCACCGTTGCCGATCGGGCGTCCAAGCGCGATGGGCGTTTCATTGAGCAGGTTGGTTTTTTTGATCCGCTTGCCAGGGGGCAGACCGAAAGCCTGCGCCTTAACCTGGACCGGGTGAACTACTGGTTGTCTGTGGGCGCTCAGCCCTCCGAGCGGGTGCAGGTGCTGTTGAAGCAGGCGTCAGCCGCTGCGGTCGCGGAACCGAGCGCTTCCTGAAATTGTTGACCGGTCCTCACCGACCGGTTCTGAGTCTTTCGTGAATACCCAAGAAAACGCACTTACTGATGTGGTCGTAGTGGGCCGCATTGGCGGTGCATTCGGGGTTCGCGGGTGGGTGCGCGTTGTCTCTTATACTGATCCAGTCGAGAATCTGCTCGAGTACCGGCCCTGGCTACTGGACGATGGAAGCGGCCAATGGCGACCGGTGGAAGTCCGTGAAGCCCGGCCGCATCAGAAAGGTCTGGTTGCTGCATTGCGCGATATCGTGGGTCGCGACCAGGCCCAGAGTCTCAGTGGGACCACCATTGGTGTTCCCAGATCAGCGTTTGGGGAAGCTGCCCCCGGTGAGTACTTCTGGCGCGACCTGGTTGGCCTGACCGTG
>JAQBYL010000148.1 GCA_027622495.1 Pseudomonadota bacterium | reverse complement strand
CGCCGCAGAAGCGATCAACCAGGCTCGAATAGAAGTCGCCAAACAGGATCGCGATGGGGCGGTGGGATCTGCGGAGGCCGAACAGGATCAGCGGGTCCGGGTTGCCGAAGCCAATGCGCGCGCCATCACCGGCGAAAACGAAGCCAAGGCGACAGAGGCGAATTCCGATGCCCGCCTGCGGGTCGCCCGTGCCGAAGCCAAACGTCTGGGTGATGCATCCGAAGCGGTTAAAGGCGCTGCCGCCGAACAGGAAGGCTATGAAGCCGAGAAGCAGGCTGAACAGGCACGGGCCGAACGTGACCGGGCCACACAGTTTGCCGACGTGGTGGTTCCCGCCGAAATCGAACGGGATCGGGTGCGTACACAAGCCGAAGGTGAGAAGGCTAAAGTGGTTCTGGCGGGACAGGCTGATGGTGAGTCCACGCGCGCGCGCCTTGAAGGTGAAGCCGAAGGCCGGCGGGAAATTCTGCTGAAGATGGCGGATGGTTTAAGCCGGATTGTCGCGGCCGCAAACGGCGATCCGGATGCTGCTGCACGGTTGATCGTAGTAGACAAACTGGATGCCATTGTTGCGGCTCAAGCCAAAGCGATCAGCAATATCGAGTTCGAAAAAATCGTGGTCTACGATGGTGGGAACGGCCACGCCGTGGGGAATTTTCTGGGTGGCCTCACCCAGGCGCTACCTTCCCTGCATGAACTGGCACGCATGGGTGGGGTTGAGTTACCTGAGTACCTGGGTGAATTGATCGATCAGGCAAAAACCAGGTCAGATGAGCCTGCAGCCGAGGCAGCGCAGGGGTCGCAGTCGCAACCCCCTGCGCAAACACCCGGTTAGTCTGAGCTCGACTTTTCGTCCGGATCGGCTCCATCGAGCGGCGCGCCGGTCCCCGATGATCCGGCGAAGAGTCGGCGGCCGTCAGGAAAGGTCACATCGCGGCCGTTGGCGCGCAAGGCACCATCGGTTGCCTGGTAGCCTTCCACCAGAATCTCGGTGCCGGGTTTAACCGAGGTCTTGGTCCAACCCCTTCGTACCAGCGCACCGGGCGGGCCTGCTTCAATCATCCAGTCCTGTGCGTTGCCGTCTTCGTCGATGACCTGCATGTGCATCCAGGCATGCGGGTTGACCCATTCCATTTTGGTGATTTTGCCGCGTAGTTTGACCGGTTTGGTTGAATCAAATTCGGCTGCAAATGCGTGATGTGCCTGCACGGTGGACGTGCCGGTTGCAAGCCACAAACCTGCCAGGATCCAGCATGTGAGACTCAAACGGTTAGTACTGCCAAACATTCTAATTGCCACCTGCTTCATTCATCTGCCGTTCCTTTGATCGGGCGCCGCTCAGTATGTTGGTCATGCCGTAGTTGCCCTCATGACAGGCGTATTCGACTAACTCGTACTGGTCGTCATCCTTTTTGAAATTAAACATGCCGGTCCACGGAGCGACCCAGATCGTCGGGTCGTCGATCGTGAAGCTGTATTCCAGTGTGGTTGGTCCAACTCGACGATAACGTTCTGTCAGGGTCAGACTGTCGCCTGCGCCCTGATATTGAGCGCGGCCGTTAAAACCTTTGACTTCTACCACCAGGGTGTCGCCATCCCAATGACCACGGGAACTGCCTAACCACTGCTTGATTTTGCCATCGAGTGCTGGTTTGGGGGTTGTCGGAACAACCCGTGTTTCGTGAATCATTTCAGCCTGGATCGCAACGTAGCCTGGACTCTGAACGATCTGCAGCCCGTTGTTATACACGCCAGGCATCATCATGGTCGGCAGACCGCGGGTGATGCAGCGTACCCAGGTGCTCAAATCTTCCGGCCCGGCCGCGAGTGGGCGATTGGTGCGGTAGTCCAGTGTAGAGGCTGCGATCTCCTGACCCTTGGCTGTCATTGCCGGCATACGGCCGTCGGGGGGGTCGATGATCATGGCCACCTGGGTGGAAGGGGTCAGTTTGTCGTAGCCGAGCGTCGTGTCACGCCATTCCCGTTCATAACCCCAGATGCTGCCGAGGGTTCCGCGTTCGCGCCTGGCTGCAGCTTCCTGGGTGGTCAGGGAATCGGACGCAACTTCTTCAGGACGTTCGAGCGGTATACCGTGGGCTGCGTTACCCGTCCACACACCCTGAATGTCGGGTTCGCCCCAGGGTGTCATGGGCACATCATAGGCCGCAGTTGTGGTGGTCTGCTGCACTTCCTGCGCCACCTCTTCAACTCCTTGCCAGCCGGCTTCGACAGCAGCGATCAGCACTCCGTCCGGTCCGGCCAGAAAGGCCCTTCGTGCTGTGGTGCGTGCGCCTTCGGGAAGGGTCGGATCCGATACATCGACACCCTGATCCCGCCATTGCTTTGCTGCGTCATCCAGATTGCCAAGCACAAAGCTAAGATGATCGATTGCCCGCTCAGGGGTTGGTGCCGGTGTGCCTTCCGCATACTCCTCAGCAAATAACCACACACCATCAAACCGCAGACCGTTGAGCTCGCCATTCAAACTGGCAGGTTCGCCGCCGAATACGTCGGCGTACCATTTAAGGGCTGCTTTCGGGTCAACCGATTGCAGATGAACGTGGTGAAAACCGAGCAGTGCCGGATCCTGCACCAGCTCAATACGGGTGCCCCAGGGATCGAAGATGAACCCGTGTTTGCCAAGGCCAGGGGCAGTTTTCAGGGTGGATCCATCGTCGAAACGTTGCAGCCTGACACCCGCGCCTGATACCCCCACGGCTTCGAGCTGATGCATTTTTGCAGTGACATCGGCAAACGAAATACTGATGTGATTGATGCCGGTCCCCTGGCTGCCACCGATGGACGGTCGGGCGACAAATTCGATGTCCATCTTGCCGCAGGTAACAATCTTCGGCCGCTCTTCATCTGCAGCACAGTCCAGGTGCTCGACATACCACTTGACCGCCTCACTGACTGCAGAAGTAGCCAGGTGCAGGTGGTCAAACTCGGCTGCCACGGCGCACAGGGGCAATCCCAGAATGACCGCGCCGAGAATCCTGATCTGACGGTAGATTGATTGGTAGCGCATATGCCTAGCCTCCAGTTTGTCTGCGTAAATGCCCGTACAGCAACTCTTCTGTGAACTCTACACACTTGTATTCCAGCACCTCAGCATCTGCTTCAAGGCGGCGGTACAGTGGCATGCTGATCTTCCAGGGCCGGGTGTACACGCTCGGATCGGCGAGGGTTGCCTCGTAACGCATTGAATTGCGATCGAGCAGGGTGTAGCGCTCTTCCACAACCAGCGTGTCGCTGGCGAAATTCCCGGCTCGATCGAGCCACGACTGGCCGTTGAATCCAGCCGCGTCCACAACCAGGGTATCGCCGTCCCAATGGCCGTGAGAGCGGCCCATCCAGCTGTCGATCGGTGCCGGTTCGGGGCTTGCCTTGTCCATATGAATGGTGCGGTTCGCTTCAGCGAAACCATAAACGATCATGATCTTCGGGCCACCCTGGAGTATCTGAAAGGGATGCGGCAGGTAGGTCGCCCGCGGTACGCCGGGCAGATAGCACTTGGCCTCGGGGTCTTCGCGGAAGCGGGAGGTGAAATTCTGAGCTCGTTGCTCAACAGCCCATTCCTGATAGGGAATTTCGCCGTTTACAACCACGCCCTTACCGGGCGGGGTTGCGCCGAATGCGCCCAGTTCCGGTGGACCAGCGGCGGCGCTGTGATCTTGCAGATTCCAGTTTGCTGTGCCGATGGTCTGCCAGATGCCATTGAGGTCGGGCTTGCCATCAAAGGCGCGGGGCAATGGATCTTCAACAATCTGGGTTTTTTCCGGTGTGGTGCAACCGGCTGACGCCATTACCAGAACCACAACAATGGCTTTAACTATTCGGTTTCGCATGCGCCGCACCAGCTTAATCTCCATCGGGAACAGGGGTGTCTCGATTTAAGCGTGAGACACAGCCTGCGTGCAAGTTTGAAGCAATATTCATGTTTCAGCCCTTCGGCGGAGTTGCATCGATATAGGTTTGCAGCATGCGCTCGCGATCTGACGGGTCCAGAAGCGCTGATCCGGTGGGAAAAGCATTGATCTGCAGCAGATAGGCGGTGATGTCGGCGTACTCCTGCGAACTCAGGCTGTTGGGCGCCGCCTGTGGCATGGTCTGTCTGATCACATCGAACAGGTCTGCGATTGAGGTATCGACCCAGCGGAAGTTGAAGTCTTTGCCTATGACCGACGGCGCGGGTCCGTGGCCCGAAACACCGCCGGGTTCATCGGAGTGGCAGGCGATGCAGTGGGTTGTGAAGAGCCGTTTGCCACTTTCGGCCTGTACTTTCGTATAAACGCCGTCCCAGACCGACGCTTCCTGCGCAAGGCCCATGGTCGGTGAAAGTGCCCAGCAGGTGAGCGCGAGCACAGCGCGACAGGTGTTCAGACTCTGGCGATGCTGCATGCCGATCACCCCCTATGGCAATGCATAGGCCACCAGTTCCGGCGGCGTGCCGCCAATGGTCAGGGCAATATACTGTTTGCCATTCACCATGTAGGTCATGGGGGTGCCGATGGCGCCGCGGGGCAGATCCACCGACCCGAGTTCCTTGCCCGTGGCTTTGTCATAGGCGACCAGCCGGGCACCGTCATCGGTGCCACCCGCCGACAGCGCCGTGATGAGCAGGGTCTTGGTCAGAAGCGGGTTGCCGCGTCCGTCACCGCCCAGCGGAGGCAGATTCAGATGGCGCAACTTGCGGTGGCGGCGGATCCGGTCGCCGTTACCGAGCGGGGTCATCCACAGATGTTCGCCGGTGTTCATATCGATGGCGGTCATGCGTGAATAGGGTGGTTTGAGCAGCGGCAGACCGCCCGGCATGGTGGGTCCTCCAGAACCGACGTCCTGCGCCAGGCGCACTTTTTCCGGTGCACCGTGCGTGTAGTCGAGCGTTCCCCCATCCGGTTCGTAAAAGGTAATCACCCCTGCGCCGTTCTGCGAAGGGACGTAAAGGATGCCGGTTTCCGGATCGACGGCAGCGCCAGACCAGTTTGCCCCACCGCTCCCGGTGGGCCTGAACAACAACCCCTTAGAAGTGCCGTCGGCAATCATCTGCGGTGTGTACAGCGGTCCGAGTCGGTAACCCTTGACTGCCTCGAGCGCAAGCGCACGGATTTCCGGTGTGAAGTCGGCCAGATCGTCTTCAACTACACCCTGGTTCTCGAAGGCCGCCGGTCGGGTCGGGAACGGTTGTGTCGCCGCGGGCGTTTCGCCAGGTATATTGGTGTCGGTCGCAACGGCCCGTTCTTCGATGGGCCAGACCGGTTTGCCGGTCACCCGGTCGAAGGTGTAGATGAACCCCTGCTTGCTGACCTGGGCCAGTGCCTTGATGGGTTTTCCGTCGACGGTGATGTCCAGCAGATTTGCACCGGTCGGAAAGTCGTAGTCCCACAGGCCGTGATGAACTGCCTGAAAGTGCCAGACTTTTTTACCGGTCTGTACATCCACCGAGACAATGCTCTCGGCAAACAGGTTGTCGCCGGGTCGGTGCCCCCCATAGTAATCGTTGGTCGGGGTGCCGGTGGGCAGATACACATGGCCTAACTCTTCATCGGCACTCATGTAGGACCACACGTTGGCATTCCCGGAGTATCTCCATGAGTCACCGCCCCAGGTTTCGACGCCTTCCTCGTTTTCCAGCGGCACCGTGTGAAAATCCCAGCGGTGCTCACCGGTTCGAACATCCCACGCTCGAACCCAACCCGGTACTGCTTCTTTATTGATACGTCGGTCGGCGATTGAGGAGCCGTGTATCAAAACGTCACGCACAACGATGGGGGGTGATTGCACCGAGTAGAGCAGGGCATTCAGATAGTCGCGATCGGCACGTTCGGCGCGCGGCAGACCCTGGGTCAGATCGATCCGGCCCTTGTTGCCGAACCCGGCACACGGATGACCACTGCGGGCTTCCACACAGATCATGTCGCCGCTGCCGGTGCCCCAGTAGATCCTTTCATCCGGCGCCGCACCTTCTGCAACTTCCGGGTCACGCCAGTAGGCAACCCCGCGCTGGCGCCAGGTGACGGTCATCGCCGTAGTGCCTTCTTCGTAGCTTTTGGGGTTATACACCCACAGGGTCTCGCCGGTGAGCGCATCTACTGCGACCCCTTGGGAAAGCGGGGTGTTGAAATACAGCACTCCGCCAATCATCAGCGGCGTTGCCTGAAAGTTGGAGTAATTGGGCGAATTCTGCGTGCGGTACAGACCCGGCGACTCGGTTTCAAGTCGTTCCACCACGGCATCGCGATTGGACCACCACTCGCCACCATCAGCGGTGGTTTTGCTCAAGAAGCCGTCTACTGATTTCCACCGCCAGGCGAGTTTGAGTTCGCCGAAGTTGGACCGGTCGATCTGGGTGAGCGCCGAATACTTGGTACCGGCTTTGTCAGAGCCATAGACCCGCCACTCTGAAGCAGGATCGGTGACCGGTTCGGCGGACCAACCGGAGGTTGCCAGCGCGGCAAGCCAGAGGGCGAGGAGAGTGTGCCTGGTGGTGAGCACGGCAGTTTTTTTTGTAAAAGCTGATTTTTTCATCTAATCATTGTTATTTAATTCCCGGTGCCTTGTCAGCAGTTGGGTCAGCAGTTGGGTCAGCAACAGCAGTGCCCTGTCGGGGTTATATTGTATACTTATATACTATATACCACACGTATTGTATCACTGCGTACCTTGGGGGGGTCAAATGCGCTTGTCGGCACATGATGCATCTTTTTTATATACGGAAACCGCCAGCGGGCCCATGCATGGGGTCGTGGTCAGCGTGCTTGAGGGCGCAGTGACCACGGAAGAGGTCCGCGAGTACTATGCAGCGCGCATTCATCTTGTGCCGCGCCTGCGGCAGAAACTGGCATTTGTGCCATTTAATCTGGCTCACCCGAAATGGGTGGATGACCCGGAGTTCGATCTGGCGAACCATATCAGGCGGCATAAGGTGGCACCGAATACCGACGTCAAACGGGCCACAGAGCTGGCCCTTGAGCTTGGTGAACCGCTGCTCGATCGATCGCGGCCGCTGTGGCTCACCTATGTTCTGGAAAACGTTGAGGATAAAACACTGCTGGTGCAGCTGTTGCATCACAGTTTTGTCGATGGAGCGACAGCGGTTGCCATGTCCACGGTCCTCACCGACCCGACACCGGATGCAGCTGCTCCGGAACCCCCGCCAGCCGGGCGGCCGGAGCCGGTGCCTGCTTCGTTTCGACTGTGGCAGGAGGCGGTGGCAGAAAATGCCCAACAAGGTGTCGCCGAGGCTCAACGCATGATGCAGCAGGCACCCCGGATTGCTGATCTGACCAGTCAAGCAGCCTCGCTGATCGAACGGATGACGAAACCGGTGATGGTTGCGCCGTGGAATGCGAGTCTGGTCGGACCTAAACGCGAGGTCGCAATCCTGCGCTATGAGGTGGACGATTTTCGGCCCATTCGTAAAGCGCTCGGCGGCACCATCAATGACATCGTCGTGTCAGTTGTCTCGGAAGGGGCTGCCCGTTACCTTAAGGCTGCCGGTGAAATCGTCGACAATCAGACATTGCGTGTGATGTGCCCGGTGGATGTGCGCGGTGCGGGCAGTGATCCGCTCGACATGACCGGGAACCACGTTTCGGCTATGTTTCCGCTGGTGTCTGCGCAACCTATGACGATGCAGGAACGTTACAGCGCTGTGCGAGCCGAACTCGATGAGATCAAAGGTCACAAGGAGCCGGAGGTGATGAATCAGTTGCAGGACCTGCAGCCGTACGTGCCTCCAATCGGCATGTCGCAGGTGCTTGGTGTGGGGACGCCGTGGGATCCGACTGCGGCAGCCGCACGGGCACCCTTACCGATACCACCAAGGACTGCCGGGCCCAGACCACAGCAGTACGGGTTTAACTTCACCTGCACCAACGTCCCTGGTCCAACCTGGACCCAGTATGTGGCCGGGCACAAAGTGCGCTCGGTGATCGGCACCCTGATGTTGAGTGGCAACCTGGGTCTTGGGGTCACCGTTGGGAGTTACGCCGGTGCATTCACTTTCGGTTTTACCTGTGATCCGCGCCTGGTGCCAGATGTAGATAGATTTGCCGCCTGTGTGGCGGAAGCTTTTACTGAGATCAGGGCGTTGGCCCAGCCAACACAAGATTGAAAAGGATGGAAAATGGCAACAGATAAACCGGATTCGACAGCTCAGAGTTTCAGCGAAATGGTGACTCAATGGGAGCGTAACTTCGAGAGCTTTGCTAACCAGGTGATGGGGACAGAAGCGTACAGTCAGGCGATGAACAACATGCAGAAAACCCAGTTGGGGTTTCAACGCATGTTTGCCCAGACCATGACGACGCAGCTGGCAGCGATGAACATCCCGAGCCGCGAAGACGTGCTGCAACTGACCGAACTGGTCAGGCAGATGGATCGACGCATGGAACGTATTGAAGAAAAATTGGGTGTATCTGGTAGCGCAAACCACGAACGCAAACGTCCACCCCGAACCAAACAACCCCCGGTTCAGGCAGACGCAGAAAGCGGAGCAAAGGCATCATGAGTGAAACAGATGACGTATCAGATCAGGAAATTCTGAGCGGAATTCAGAAATTTGTGCAACAAACCATCGCACGTGGTCAGCGAACTCTGGAAATGGCCAATGCGGCTCCGCACCCCGTCGGTCTTTCGCCAAAGGAATTGCTGTATTCGCGTGGGACACTGCGCCTGTATCACTACGAGCCACAATCCGATGAAGTGTATCGCGTGCCGGTTCTGTTGGTGATGGCTACCACCAACAAGGCCTTTATATTCGACCTCGCACCGGGTCAGAGCATGATTGAGTACATGCTGAAGCAGGGGTTCGATGTGTATGTGGTCGATTGGGAAGCACCGACTTTTGCCGAGCGTGGTCTCACGCTGGCTGATTACACCCAGGATTTTCTGCCGACCTGTGTTGCCAAGGTGCGCGAAGACAGCGGTGAAGAGGATCTGTCGATCATCGGTTATTGCATGGGTGGGGTGCTGTCTCTGATCTATGCGGCGACGCACTCCGATGGC
>JAQBYL010000147.1 GCA_027622495.1 Pseudomonadota bacterium | reverse complement strand
CAGTCAGACTCCCTGTTCCGGTCAGCAGGATTTCCGCAACCGGCTCGTAGTCGATAAAGCGGCGGATGATGGGGGGTTCGATATCCACCGGCAGATTGCGCACGTTGGCTACATATTGCTTGACCTGGTCCATGGCGAGCGTCATGTCGGTGTCAAATTGGAACTGAACACGCATGCCCATGTAGCCAGTGGTCGATCGCGATTCCAGTTCGTGCAGATTGTCCAGGTTGCGCAGCTGGGCTTCGATGGGAGTGGTGACGAGCGCTTCTACGTCTTCAGCACTGGCCCCGCGCCATTCAACGTCAATAAAAACCAGCGGCAGCGCCAGGGGCGGATCGAGCTGGGATGGCATTGACCGCAATGCCCACAGCCCGATCAGGGTCATCATGATCATGGTGAGGTTGGCGGCTACCCGATGTTGTGCAAATCGTTTGATCACAGTGGATCTCTGGCAGGTGTGTGTTTGATGTTCCGGCTCGGCCTTTGGTTGCGTCTCGCCCGGCAAACAGGCAATCAGAATTCATGCCAACTTTTGACCGTGTAAAAAAGATGTTTTTAATCAATGAGATAGAGTGAGGATCAGGCGCTTGAAGGAGAGCCTGGCGGGTTCGGGCGTGGCGCACACCACCGTCTGGTGGCGGAGGTCACCACCACTAATGTGGATGTCGCCACAATGTGGCTAAAATTTTGCGAAGAAATCTCGGACCGCAATGTCGCCTAGTTCACGTGGGTGTCCGCCGTTTTGCCGAGTTCGAGCACCCGGAGGCGGGATCCATCGCTTTCGAGTGTGGTGACGGAGGCGTTGTCGGGTCTGAAGACCACCATTCGATCATCATTGCTTGCGGCGCCCACCGCTGCGTTGATGGCCACGAAATGGCTGAACACCATGCAATCTGCCGGAATTTCGAGCAGGCAACCGACCAGATTGTCGCGCCATTTAATCAGCGTCTCATCGAGATCCGACCAGCTCCCCTGCATGGCTGCGCGCAACCAGCTGCTGCGTGCGGCGAGATCAGTGCTCGGTGAGGGAATCTCGGAAACCCGTTTCTCGATCACAACTGTTGTCTGCCATAGCGCTGCCAGCGCCGCAGCCGTCTGCTGAGCTCTTGCCAGCGGACTCGACAGAATCGGCATGGGCCCGAGGGTTTGCAGCATCCGGGCCGTTGCCGCGGCCTGCAATCGGCCGGTGTCGTCCAGATCTGGATCGGCAGATGCATCGAATCCTGCGGCCGCCTTACCATGTCGAATGAGATAAATTTTGGTCATGTGCTGCTCTTTTGAACGTGGCTTGCTTAGAATAGTCGGCTTTGCCCGAAGCAAGGGGTTTCACCGATGACCATGATCGAATCAGGCCGACTCATTGATAGTTCACCAGACACTACCGTCAATGTGCGAGAGGCGTTCGGTCTTGATCAGGATTTTTCGGTGCCCGCTTTCAGTCAGCCGAGCGAACATGTTCCGGCGATCGATCACGATTATCGTTTCGATCACGACACTACGCTTGCGATCTTAGCCGGTTTTGCGCACAACCGCAGGGTGATGATCCAGGGCTACCATGGCACCGGTAAATCAACCCACATCGAGCAGGTCGCGGCACGGCTTAAATGGCCCTGCATACGGATCAACCTCGACAGTCATATCAGCCGCATCGACCTCGTCGGCAAAGACGCAATCGTTCTGAAAGACGGTCAGCAGATCACTGAATTCAAAGAGGGCATGCTGCCGTGGGCTTTGCAGCATGCGATGGCACTGGTGTTTGACGAGTACGATGCCGGCCGACCTGACGTGATGTTCGTGATCCAGCGGGTGCTGGAAGTCGAAGGCAAGTTGACCTTGCTCGATCAGAACCGGGTGATCACGCCGCACCCCTTTTTCCGGCTGTTTTCCACCACCAATACCATTGGGCTCGGCGACACCACCGGTCTGTACCACGGCACCCAGCAGATCAACCAGGGCCAGATGGACCGCTGGAACATCGTGACTACGCTGAATTATCTGGAGCATTCGGCTGAGACCGATATCGTTCTGGGCAAAGCCAAAAGCTACAGCGAAACGGATGCCGGCCGGCGCACCATCTCCAACATGGTCAGTGTTGCTGATCTCACCCGCAAAGGCTTCGTCAACGGCGATGTCTCGGTGGTCATGTCGCCAAGAACAGTTCTCACCTGGGCGCAGAATGCCGAAATTTTTGGCGACGTCGGGTTTGGGTTCAGGGTCTCGTTCCTGAACAAGTGTGACGAACTGGAGCGACCCATCGTTGCCGAGTATTACCAGCGATGCATGGGTGAAGATCTGGGTGACGCAAGCAAAGGCATCACGCTGCAGAGTGTTTGACCAGCCTGGTCGGTACAAATGGTAGGCTACCGCAATGAATGAAGCAGAGAATCCCCTCGAGCCGTTCAAGCGCGCCATGACCGCGACCATGCGTGCCCTGGCTGAGAACGAAGAACTCGAAGTGACCTTTGGCCAGGGTGGGACCTCGGGGCATGGCAATCGTGTGAGAGTGCCCCTGCCCAGAATTGGCTGTACCGAAGAAGAGCTGAACGCGGTTCGAGGTGCAGGTGATGAGTACGCCCTCAAGCTCAGACACCACGATGAGGCGGTCCATGACCGTTTTGCACCCCGGGGTGGTACCGCGCAGGAAATGTTTCAATGGATTGAAGATGCGCGGATTGCATCCATCGGTTCCATGCGCATGGAAGGGGTAGCGCAGAACCTCGAAGCAAACCTCGAAGTCCACTGCAAACAGGCCGCTTTCGATAAAATCACCGTAGAATCAGAAGCGCCGCTTAGTGTGGCTGTTGGTTTGTTAGTAAGGCAGCATCTCACAGGTAGAGAGTTGCCACCGTCTGCCGAAAATGTGGTCCAGTTCTGGCGTGAATACGTGGAAGAACACGCCGGTGAAGACATATCTGCATTAAAAGACTGCATCGACGATCAGCAGAAATTTGCCTACGTATGTCGGTCGATCATTGCCGATCTGGGTTTAGCAGCGGAGCTCGATGAGCCGCCGGAGCAGAACGACTCGGAAGACGACATCGAAAACATCGATGAAGACGCCAACGACCAGGACGCGAATCCCGAGGACGTGGTTCTGGACGAAGATTCCATGATGGATGAGTCTGCCGACGGCGAGGCGACCAGCATGGAAATGGACGCCGACATGGACATGGACGAACTCGGCGCGGACGCAGACCCGGACGAAGCGCCACAACAGGTGCCGGATGATTCGGGGCGGATCCGTGTTGACGTTAACTACCAGGCGTATTCAGAAGCGTTCGATGAAATCGTGCGCGCTGAGGATCTTTGCGAAAGCGAAGAGCTTGTGCGTCTTCGGGCAATGCTTGATCAGCAGCTGGTGTCGTTGAAACACACAACCTCACGGCTTGCCAATCGCCTGCAGCGCAAACTCATGGCAAAGCAGAACCGGACCTGGGAATACGATCTGGAAGAAGGTTTGCTCGATGCGGCAAGACTTGCACAGGTGGTGGTTGACCCCTCCAACCCGCTTGCCTACAAGCAGGAAAAAGAAATGAACTTCCGTGACACCGTGGTCACGATGCTCATAGACAGCTCCGGTTCCATGCGCGGCCGGTCCATTACCATCGCCGCCATGTGTGCGGATATTCTGGGCCGGACTTTGGAGCGCTGTTCCGTACGGGTGGAAATCCTCGGCTTCACCACACGCGCATGGCGCGGTGGTCAGTCGCGGGAAAACTGGATTGCTGCGGGCAAACCCGCTAATCCGGGCCGGCTCAATGATCTGCGGCACATCATCTACAAAGCTGCCGACGATACCTGGCAGCGGGCCAAACGGAATCTCGGTCTGATGATGCGTGAAGAGCTGCTCAAGGAAAACATCGACGGCGAAGCGCTGATCTGGGCACACAACCGGATTGTGATGCGCTCAGAAGAACGCAAGGTGCTGATGGTCATATCCGACGGCTTGCCGGTGGACAATTCCACCCTGCTGGTGAACCCCAGCAACTACCTGGAACAGCACCTGAAGTATGCGATCGATACCATCGAAACCCGGTCACCGGTTGAGCTGATTGCCATCGGTATCGGCCACGATGTTACCCACCACTACAGCCGCGCGGTGACGATCACCGATGCCGAGCAGTTGGGCGGTGCAATGATCGATCAGCTGGCGGATCTGTTCGACACCAAAGTCGGGAAAGCACGTCGCTGACCCGACCAGGTTCCTGGCTGTGAGCGATCGACTAACCAATCACTTCCAGACGCTGAATGCTCGGTGCACCCGCCATCAGACCGGCAAATTTCGGTCCGGCGCCTTTGAAGTGGGCGGTTTTCCCGTGGGCATCGAGATCTTCCGCGGTCTTGTAGAGTTCAAGCATCAGATAGTTTCCGTCCGCGTCTTTGCACAGTGTGTAAAGATCGCAACCGGCTTCGTTCGCACGCACTTCCTTGGCCAACCCCAGCATTACCTCCTCAAACGCAGCCTCTTTACCTGCTGCCACATTAAGCTTCGCAATCACTGCAATCATTCTTTTAACCCCGGCAAATTCACAAGGATCGCAGCATAGCAAGCGTATGGATCCAAGCAAACTAAGCCTGCAGATTGAAGATTATCGTGTTCGATATCCTGATGAAGGTGTCTGTGTGGATCGCTTTCACAGCCTTCTGCGCGAACATGCTGATGCGTTCTATCGAACCTGCTGGGCGGGGCACATTACCGGGTCAGCCTGGGTGCTCAACCGGGCGCGCACACATGTGCTGCTCACCCACCATGGCAAACTCAATCGCTGGCTTCAGCTGGGCGGGCACTGCCACGGTGAAGAAGATGTAATGCGTTGCGCCACACGTGAAGCTGAAGAAGAGGGGGGCTTGCGCGTGCGACCTGTCAGCCCGCTGATCCTTGACCTGGATGTGCATGAGATCCCGGCCCGCAAACAGGATCCCGCCCACCATCATTTTGACGTGCGATATGTGTTTGAGCCTGTTGGCAGCGAAGACTTTCAGATTTCGTCTGAATCGCTTGATCTGGCGTGGGTTGATCTCACTGATCTGACTGATTTTACCGTTGAGGAATCGATCCTGCGCATGCACCGTAAATCGGTAGCACTTGGGATTTGTGCGGGCTCACCCTGAACGAAGTCGATCCAGATCAAGTTGAATGTTGACTAACCACTGCCTGGTGATGGCTCGCCCTTTTTCTGCGCTCGCAAGACCCGGCTGCCCGTAAACACCGGATGGTCGCGTCTGCAGCCCGAAGGGCGCAGAGGTTACGTCATTGACGAACCGCTCGCTTCGAACGGTATCGGGCCGCAGCCAGAGCATCATCGAGGTTTCCAGTTCGTCGGCGTGTGAACCAGCGGTCTGCTGTTGCAGGTCAGCCTCAACAGGCAGACCAACGGTGGTGATGTCGGTGTAGGCAAAGTGGATCTGGTCGCGCCGGAGAGCGTTTTGAGCGGCTTCGAGAACGCGCATGGTCGACAGACCCGTATTCAGAACGTAGACATAGCGGATACCCCAGCTCGAAACGCACCGCGTGATATCCGTAATCAGATCAACAGAGGTCTCAACGCGCAAAGACACAGACCCGGGGTAACTGCTGAAGGCAGGGTAGTGGAAGTAATTGACTGGTGGCAGGAGCAGAACATCCGGGTCGCTCAGAAGCTTGCTGAGCGCAACCGCCAGATTGAAATCGTTAGCGAGGGGCAGATGAGCACCGTGTTCTTTAGCTGCGGCCCCCAGAGGAATGACTGCAATTGTCTGCGGGTTGATGAGCGCAGTCAGATCTTCGCGGGTCAGGTCCTGGATATCCATCGTGCGGATCCATCAGTTATAGAGATGACAGGCGACTTCGCGCTTGCCCGACCCGACTTCCTTGAGATCGATGAGTGCCGGTGTCTCGACTCGACACACCTCCATCATCTGCGGACAGCGGTTGGCGAACCGGCAACCTGCGGGAACGTTAACCGGCGAAGGAATCTCGCCTTTGATCGCAGTAGAAGGTCTGGCCCGTTCGGTTTGCGGGTCTGGTTCCGGATTGGAACCCACCAGAATCTGCGTGTACGGATGTTTGGGATTGAAAAACACATCGTCAGAAACGCCGATCTCGATCACCGATCCCAGGTACATCACGGCCATCCGATCACTCACGTAACGCACCATGGACAGATCATGGGCGATAAACAGTAGGGTCAGCCCCATGGAGGCTTTCAGTTCATCGAGCAGATTCACGACCTGGGCTTGAACAGAGACGTCGAGCGCCGAGATCGGCTCATCACAGACCACAAACTCGGGTTCCAGGATCAACGCCCGTGCTACGCCGATCCGCTGTCGCTGCCCGCCGGAAAATTCATGCGGGTAACGCGACATGTGATCAGGCTCCAGACCAACACGTTTCAGCCACCGGGCAACCTGCTCGCGAATCTCTGTGCCTTTTTTGTTGGTGTGCAGACGCAGGCCTTCACCGATGATCTCGCCGACGGTCATGCGCGGATTCAAAGATGAGTACGGGTCCTGGAAGATCATCTGCATGTTCTTTGCATGGCGTTGAAAGTCTGCGGGGTGATACTTTGCCGGCAGCAGTTCGCCTTTGTAGATAACCTCACCGGCGCTTTTGTGGTGCAGGCCCAGCATGGTTTTACCCAGCGTGGATTTGCCCGAACCGCTTTCACCAACCAGACCGACGATTTCCCGTTCTGCGATCGACAGGCTCACATCGTCTACCGCATGGACCCGATGGTTGCGGTCGATGTTAAAAAATTTGGAGAGGTGTCTGACTTGCAGCAACGCCATTAATCGTTACCTGTCAGATAGTGCAGACCGTCGGCCTTGACCGGTATTTCCGGGTGATGCTGCCAGCAGCGGGCGAAGTGATGCTCGCTCAGGTGAAAGGGTTCCGGATTGGCTCTCACACAGATATTCATGGACGAAGGACAGCGTGCGCAGTAGCCGCACCCGGCAGGTGGGTGAAACAGATCCGGTGGGCTGCCATCGATCGGTGTGAGCTTGTGATGGTCACCCCGCGTATTGGTTGGCATCGCTGCGCGCAGGCCCATTGTGTAGGGATGTGCCGAACGGTAAAAAATGTCGTCCACCGAACCTTTTTCCACTGCCTGACCCGCGTACATAACGACTACATCGTCGGCCATGCGCGCGATCACGCCCAGGTCATGGGTAATCAGGATCAAGGCCATGCCGGTCTCGCGCTGCAGATCACGCATCAGATCGAGGATCTGCGCCTGTATGGTTACATCCAGCGCTGTGGTGGGTTCGTCGGCAATCAGAATTTCAGGCTCGCAGGCGATTGCCATGGCGATCATTGCGCGTTGAAGCATGCCGCCGCTGAACTCGAACGGGTACTGCCGTGCGCGCTTGGCCGCCTCCGGTATGCGGGTCTGGTCGAGCAGTTCGATCGCCCGGGCGAACGCCTGCTTTGCTGTGTAGCCTCTGTGCACTTCCAGAGTTTCGGCAATCTGCGAGCCGATGCTCATGGTTGGATTCAACGAGGTCATCGGGTCCTGAAAGATCATGCCGATGTCAGCCCCACGGATGTCGTGCCCGTTGCGCATCTTGCTGACCAGCAGATCCTGCCCGGCAAACATGGCGGTGCCGCTGGTGATCCGCCCCGGCGGCATGGGGATCAGGCCCATGATGCTCTGCACCGACACCGACTTACCGCAGCCGGACTCTCCAACAATACCCAGGGTTTTACCGGCAGCCACACTGAAGCTGATGCCGCGTACCGCCTTGACGATACCGCCATAGGTGTCGAACTCAACCGCGAGATTGTTTACTTCCAGCAAGGGTGTTGAATCAGTCATTCGCGGCTTCGCATCCGTGCATCCAGTGCGTCACGCAGGCCGTCACCCAGCAGATTGAATGCGAGCACGGTCAGGCTGATGAATACCGCCGGGAATATCAATTCATGGGGATGGGTGAGCATGGTCTTGACGCCTTCGTTGCACATGCTTCCCCACGATGGTGTAGGGGGTGCCACACCCATGCCGATGAATGATAGAAATGCTTCGGTGAATATTGCGCTCGGGACAGCGAACGTCAGGGTGACCAGGATCACGCCCATGGTGTTGGGGATCATGTGGCGCAGCACCAGGTAGTTGGTTCTGGCACCGAGCAGCCGTGATGCACTGATGTAACCCTCTTCGCGGATCTGCAGGATCTGACCGCGGACCAGACGCGCGGTGGACGGCCAGGAAAGAATCACCAAAGCAACAAGCATAGGCAGGGTGCCGCTCTCACCCGGGCCGATGCCAAAGGTTATTTTGAACAGGATCATGAACAGCAGAAAAGGCAGTGCGACCACGAAATCAGCGAAACGCATCAGTATCTGGTCGATCTTACCGCCTAAAAATCCGGCCGTGCTGCCGTAGACCACACCGAAGATCACAAACAGGAACGGGGCGACGATACCGATGAAGAGCGACACGCGCGCACCGGCCATCAGGCGGGCCAGCATGTCGCGACCCAGATAGTCGGTTCCGAACGGGTGCAGGGCCAGGGTAATTCGCTCGCCGGGTTGAACGTCTGCATCGGGACTCACCAGACCACGCTCTCTTGCCTCCTGCGCAATGATCACGCGCGCAACGTCGACCTCGATGGTTTGAACGATATCGGTTTCGAGGTAGTCGGCATCCAGCACGATCACGCTGTAGAAATAGTTGCGGGGTTTCAGATCCAGACGGTCTTCAAACGTGACCTGGCCGGCAAGAAAGCTTTCGCCCAGCGGAAGGCCCAGCGCCCGCTCCGCCCCGATCGGATAGATGTTGCGGTAAATGCGATATCCGGAAGCCTGCGGGATCTGATCCCATATCAGGCGAACGGTTTGAGTGGTGGCATCTTCGGCCAGACGCAGGCCTTCGGTTGCTGGCCGGACGCTGCTGCCGTCCCACGGTCGGTAGGGATCAACAATGGTCGCACTGCGATCAGTGCCAGGGGCCTGGCTCACCTGATCAAGGTCCTGGGCAGAAGGATCGACCTGCCAGATCCAGGGTCCCACAATGGTAAAGAGCAGCAGGCCGATGATCAGATACAGCGAAAACAGCGCCCGTCGATTTGC
>JAQBYL010000146.1 GCA_027622495.1 Pseudomonadota bacterium | reverse complement strand
TGCAGCGGAACCGGTTTGCCGTCGGCATCGTCATCGGTGGCAAATAGAATCACCAGACGTTCATCGCGCTCCTTTGCCCGCGCCAGAAACTCATTTGCCACGAGCCACGGATGGTCGTCTTTGTAGGCACCACGACCGCCGCCTTCGAGCAGATGTTGAATACTTCTGCAGGACACGACGATACAGATGCAATAAGGGTGGGCGTTCATGAGACCACTACTGTACATACATACATGCGGGTTTATAATTCGTCACACACCTCTCAGGCAAGCGCTAATTTGTGCCGCAGCTCCGTCCCAATACGCCACCTCCGCCCGATTACTACCGTAACAACCTGCTGCGGGTGGTGGAATTCGTTGCCCACACCTATGCCGATCTGCTCAATCCCCGTGAACTCTTGTATCTGCACTCGGTCACGCAGGTCTCCCGCGATGCCCAGCGCCTGCTGGCACGCCTGATCAGCCGCAAAGGCCCGCGCATCCGCGAGGATCGTCTGAATTATACGGAGGTGGGTTGTCTGCAAACCCAGCTTCAGCAGCTTGAGCAACAGGGTCTGATCGATCGGAACCCGGCGGCCCCCGCTGACCGTCTGCTCATGTTGTGTACCAAAGATGAACTGGTGGCCTGGTTTCCGGGCTTCGCGAGGTCATCCAAGGCAGTGCTGCTTGGCGATATTGTGACCCGGTATTCTGATGTTCAATTGCACACCCGACTCAGCGCGTGCCTCAACTGGGTGTCGATCAGACAGGCTGGCATGCTCGATCTGCTGCGCCTGCTGTATTTTGGTGACAGCTATCGCGATCTATCGGCGTTTGTTCTCGAAGATCTGGGGCTGGTCCGCTATGAACCCTATGTGATCGACCGGTCCAACCGGCAATTCGACCATCGTGATGATCTTGACAGATACCTTACGCTTCGGAGCGCCAGAGACCTGAGCCACCGGTTAGCCGACTTCCCCCAACTCGCAGCCGAAGTCACGACGCAGCTGTTGCACCAGCCGTGCGAAACACGCATTGAACAACGCACGCGGGATCGCGCATTGAACCGCCTCGGGCACTGGCACGAGCGGCTGGGTGAACTCGATTCGGCACTGGCTTGTTATGCGGGATCAAACACTCACCCTGCACGTGAACGAAGCGTTCGCATACTTAAGAAAACTGGCCAGGTGCAGCGCAGCGAATGCCTGCAACAGCAGTTGATCGAAGCACCGCGCTGCGCCGAAGAGGAGGACTTCGCACAACGTTTTGGCAAACGCGGCGGAGGGGTCAAACCACCGATCACCTCGGTGCGACTGGATTGTGCGACCCCCGAACGCATTGAAGATCATGCCGCTCAACTTCTGACCGCAAACGGTGGCGTTGCGCTGCATCTGGAAAATAACCTCCCGCTGTCGCTGACGGCACTCGCCTACTGGCCAGTCATTTTCGCTGAAGTTCCAGGCGCGTTCACAAACCCTTTCCAGAGTGCGCCTGTGGATCTGTTCTGGCCTGACTTCGCCCGCACCCGTGCGACGTTGATCGCCGAACAGGACAGAATCCTTGCCGACCCACTGGGTTTTCGAAGGGAACTGACCTCAACCTGGCAGGCTAAATCAGACACGGCAAATGCGCTGATGTCATGGCGGGCAATGTCCGCAGAAGTGTTGCACACCATCCTGCACTGCATACCGCACACGATCCTGTTCAGCCTGGTAGGGCACGTGATTCGAAATCTGCCCATGGCACGAACCGGCTTTCCGGATCTCACGGTGTTGTACGGCCCAGGGCAGTACGAATTTGTCGAAGTAAAAGGGCCCACCGATCAGCTGCAGCCAGCACAGCGCATCTGGTTCAAACATCTGACGCGTCTTGGTGCTAATGGCCGGGTGCTTAAGTTCCAGGCGCAGGCGCGGTGAATAGCCCACCAATGGATGAGGTCTCTTCGAAGCCAGTCGAAAAACGCATCGCAATCCGAACCCTCGCGGAGTGGGTTCATCGCAGGGGTGATCTGTACAACCGACTTGATTCGCGGACGCGCGCCGATGAAGGAATCAGAACCCAAAGGCAGATCCAGCTTTCGCGAACCGGCAGCTATCAGGTTGAGCGGCCGGTGCAGCAGTGCTTTGAGCTCGCCGGGCTGCAGATCAGGTTATCAGGCCGGATTGATGGCTGTGATCTTAGTGCCCGGCCGCCGGTTGTGGAAGAAATCAAAACCTCACGTGCCGATCACACCCTGGTCCACCAGCACAGCGCGTCGATCAACATGGCGCAGGCTAAACTCTATGCAGCGCTCCTGTCAGCTGAACTACCGGAGATTGCTCTATGGACCGTGCGGCTGGTGTATGCCCACCCTGACAGTGGCCATCAGACCACCTTCGATGAAGCCCTGAGTGCGCAGGCGCTGGCTGAATTTCTGCGTCATACCCTGCAGGGGTTCGAACAACGTCTGCGGGCGTATCAACAGCATTGCACCAGGCGTGATGAGTTCATATTTCAGGTCGCTTTCCCGCACGGCGAGTTCCGGCCAAACCAGCGCGCTCTGGCCAGTCGCTGCTACCAGGCAGTACGTGACCGGGAACACCTGATTGTTGAAGCACCGACCGGCAGTGGCAAGAGTGTGGGGGTTGCCTATCCTGCGATCAAAGCGCTCGCGCAGAGCGATCACGAGCAGATATTCTTCTTAACCAGTCGGTCCACGGGCGCAGACGCCGCCCGGTCAGCATTCAACGTAATCGATGGCCAGACCAACCATTTACGCCGCATACACATCCAGGCCAAACACAAGGTGTGTCCTGTAGAAGGTCAACCCTGTGATGCCGACCTGTGTGGTTATGCCAGAGGTTATTACGATCGCAGGCAAGCGGCCGTAACCGAACTGCTCGAGTGTGTTGACATGTCCCCTGGCCAGGTAAGCAAGGTTTCAGAGGGCCACCAGGTGTGCCCCTTCGAGTTGTCGCTAGACGCAGCCTTGTGGGCTGATCTTGTGATTGTGGATTACAACTATGTGTTCGATCCGGTAGTGCGCCTGCAGCGTTTTGCAGCAAACCCGGCCATCACACTGCTGATCGATGAGGCTCATCAGTTGAGCACCCGTGTGTGCGATATGTTGTCACTCCAGTTCGATCGATCGCAGATCAGAAACGCGCTGGCAGAAAAACCCCGCTCTGGTCTCACCTCGAAGTTGAAGGCCATGGATCGGGCGTTATTGAGCCTGTCGAGCGCATCCGTTGATACCGAAGAAACCCGGATTGAGCTCCCCGAGGCGCTTTTTCGGGTGATGGATCGCTTTCTTGAGGAAACCAGCCTCGACGCTGAACCGATCCAGACACCCGCCTGCCGCGATGTGCTGTTCGAATGTCTGCGCTTTAGTCGGGCACAAAGCTGGGTGGATGCAAAATCGTTCGTCAGTAGTGTTGAAGTCGATGCAGGCACACGACCCAAGGCCGTCTGTGTACGGGTTCGCTGTCTGGATGCGAGCGCCCACATTGCCGAAACGCTGAACGGCTTTGGCGCCAACATTCGCTTTTCGGGCACGATGACACCGCTGGATCTGTACCGGCGCTTACACGGCCTCCCTGAAACAAAAGTAGAACGGGTGGCCAGTTCCTATAGTCAGGATCAGTTGCTGGTCCAGGTGGTAACTGACGTACCAACCTATCTCAACAGCCGAAAACAGTCATTGTACGATCTGGTTAGCCTGGTGAAGGCGACATTCGAGGCAAGTGCAGGTCACTGCCTGATTGCCTTTCCGTCCTATGCCTACCTCGAGATGTTTGTTTCTGCCTGGCAGGATGCCAGCTTACGTGTGCAGCAAAGGCAGATGAGCGAAGCCGATCGGGATGCATTCATTGCAGAGTTTACAGACGGCAAGCCACCGCTGCTGGGTGTCATTGTTCTCGGCGGCGTATTTTCTGAGTCGGTGGATTACAGTGCCACCAGCCTGAAAGCGGTGATCGTGGTGGGGGTTGGATTACCCCCACCCAGCCTCATCCGGCAGGCGCAGGCCAGTTATTTTGACGATCTGAACGAAGATGGCACTGCGATCGCTTATCTGCAGCCGGCCATGACCAAAGTTCTGCAGGTAGCGGGTCGTTTGCTTCGCTCACCCGATGACAAAGGTGTGCTGTGCCTGATCGATCCACGCTTTGCCCAAGCCGCCTACCGGCAGTTCTTTCCCGGGCACTGGCGACCCATTCAGACGAGGGCCCGTGAGGTCAGCGCCAGAATCCAGGAATTCTGGCGTGGGCCTGCGGTTTGACGCGTTATCTGACATTGTTAGATGGCATCGAACTCACTAAGCTGCGCCCCTTAATCCACAAGTAATACCCCCATGAACCGCCGCCGTACCAAAATCATCTGCACCATCGGACCTGTAAGCGCAAATTATGAGATGCTTTTTGCGCTCCAACAGGCGGGGATGGACATCGTTCGCATCAACATGTCGCACGCCGATCATGAAGGGGCAGCCAAGGTGATCAACTGGATTAAAACGCTCAACCGCAAGGTTGCGCATCCGGTGCCGGTCATGATGGACACCCAGGGGCCTGAAATCCGCACTGGTGACATGGCCGAACCCATGGACCTCAAGACCGGTGATGTGGTCACTCTGTCGGTACGCGATCCGAACGAGGTCGAAACATCGTCAATCCACGTGAATTACCAGGAGTTGGTTGACGTGGTGCACGTGGGCAGCCGGATTACCGTCGACAACGGTCTGATCAATTTTGAAGTGCTTCAACGGGATGGCAAACAGCTGGTCTGCAAGGTCATCGATGGCGGCCTGCTCGGCAGCAAACGCCACGTCAATCTGCCTGGTGTGCGGGTCAACCTTCCGGCGATCACGGCCAAAGATCGCCGCGATATTGAATTCGGCCTGGCCAACGATATCGATTTTATTGCGCTTTCGTTCGTGCGCAGCCCCGACGATGTATTGGAATGCCGCGAGTTGCTCGGGTCGAAGCGTCAGACGGTGAAGATCATCGCCAAAATTGAAGATCAGGAAGGGGTGTCCAACATCCATAAAATCGTGCAGGCAGCAGATGGTGTGATGGTCGCGCGGGGTGATCTTGGTATCGAGACCGACATCGCCGACCTGCCAAACGTTCAGCGACGTCTGGTGCATTCCTGTGCCAAGTGGGGCAAACGCAGTATCGTCGCCACCCATCTGCTCGAATCGATGATCGAAAACCCCATGCCGACCCGCGCTGAGGTGACTGATGTTGCCAATGCGATCTACGAAGGGGTTGACGCGGTGATGCTGTCAGGCGAAACCAGTGTCGGCAAGTTTCCGGTACGTTGTGTTGAACAGTTGAACGCGATCGCCAACAAGAGTGAGCGTTTTCCCGGGCTGGGTTACGAGCGTGATCTGGTTGCCGACACCGACAAGCAGCAGCTCGCTATACACGCAGGCGCACTGGCCGAATCGATCAAAGCCGACGGTATTGTGGTGGTGACCCGGCGTGGTCTGACCGCTGACCTGGTGACCAACGTACGGCCTTTCAGCGTGCCGATATTTGCCTTCACCAACAACAGCCAGACAAGAAGGCGTCTGGCACTCAATCGTGCGGTATCTGCCTATCGCACGGCGTTTTCAACCCAGCCGGAAACCACCCTTCAGCGGGCGTTTGAAGTTCTGATGAAGCGTGAGGGTCTGGCAGCAGACGCGAAGGTCGTCGTCATATCGGATGTGCTCGCTGAGCGGCCGACAGACGCGATTCAGATCCGCCGGTTAGGCCAGCATCTGCAGAACACAGAGGCACCAATAGAAGATGACTGAGGTTTTCTTGCGCCTTTTAACTCTCGTTACAGTCTTGCTGCTGGCCCAGCATGCGGCTGCGGCGGAACCGCGAAAAATTGAACTCGACAACGGTGATGTGTACGAAGGCGAGATTGTCGACGGCATGCGGACTGGCAACGGTCTGTACATCTGGGTGGAAGGTAACCGCTACGAAGGTCAGTTCCGTAACAATCGAATGCACGGTGAAGGGGTTTATTCCTGGTTAGATGGGCGAACCTATCGTGGTAGTTTCTTTCGTGATCGCCGCCAGGGCACCGGCGTCCTCAGCTGGGAAAACGGCGATCGTTACGAAGGTGAGTTCAAAACCGACCAGATGCACGGCCAGGGTACTTTCCACTGGGCAAACCAGGACACCTACACCGGGTCATTCGTTGAAGGTCAGCGGAATGGCCAGGGCGAATTCAGATGGCACACAGGGGAAGTGTATACAGGTGAATTCGTCGACGGTGTTTCGAACGGCAATGGCAAGTTCGAATGGCCCGATGGCCGCCGCTATCAGGGTAACTTTGAAGACGCCACCAAAACCGGGCAGGGCACATTCGTGTGGCCCAATGGCAATCGCTATGTCGGTCAGTTTGCTGACGACGTGCGATCGGGTCACGGTATTTTCCACTGGCGTGACGGCACCATCTACCACGGTTTTTTTGCTGCCGACAAGATGCATGGGTATGGGGTAAAGCATCAGCCCGGAGGCATTCTGTCGGTGCAGTACTGGGAAGAGGGGTTGCTGGTGCTGGAAAAACCGCTCGCTCTGAATCCACCCTGCAACCTGATCCTGGACGGAAAACCATGGATGTTTGACGGTGACAAGTGCATCAACGGGTTTGCGCACGGTACTGGTATCGCCGCGAGCCTGGATGGCACTCACATCATCCCCGAAGCACGTATTGTGCTTGGTCGCCTGGTTGAAGGATCTGACAAGATCCTGGTGGTGGGCGGATCTTGATGGACCTGCCTGGCTTCGAGATCGATCGTGAGATTGGTCGGGGAGGCATGGCTAAGGTCTACCTTGCGGTACAGAAAAAGTTTGGTCGGCTGGTTGCGCTTAAAGTCGTTTCTGCTGCATACGCAAGCGACCCGGAATTCCGCAGCCGTTTTTTACGTGAAATTCGGATCAACGCGCGCCTCAGCCACCCGAACATCGTGCAGGTACATGACGTCGGTGTGCACGACTCTTTGCTGTACCTGGTGCTTGAGTACGTCTCGGGGGGCGATCTCAATCAACGCCTAACGCGCGGTTTACCGCTGGCCAGACTGACTGCGATCGTCACCGATATCGGCCGTGCCCTTGATTTCGCGCACAGCCGCGGTTTTGTTCATCGCGATATCAAACCGGAGAACATCCTGTTCCGCGAAGACGACAGCGCGGTGCTCACAGATTTCGGCATTGCCCAGGTGGTTTCCAACAACGCAACGATAAGCCGAACCGGCACCGTGTTTGGCACACCGCACTACATGAGCCCCGAACAGGCTGCAGGCAAAGTGCTGGATGGCCGCTCCGACATATACAGCTTAGGTGTGGTGCTTTATCAGATGCTGACCGGCGATGTGCCCTACAAAGCAGATACCCCGATCGCGATCGGGGTGAAGCACCTGCAGGAACCGGTCCCCAGACTGCCCCCATATCTGAAGGCGTTTCAAGATGTGGTCGACAGATCGCTGGCCAAAAAGCCGGAAAATCGTTACCAGAACGGTGCAGAGCTGGCGACTGCCTTGGCCGCGGTCAAAGCGAACCAGGATCTGCCGGGCGCAACCATCAAAACACAGGTTGTCAGCACGCAGGAAATTCGCGCTGTTGGCAGTGGTCTTCTAACCACAACCGATGCAGTGCGATCTGACCAGCGTGTTAACAGGCGGCGCGGACGCCGACGTGGTGGCAGCCGTGCCACGGTATTGGTGCTGATCGGGGCGATCCTGATCGGGGGCGGCTATCTGGTTACCCGCAACCCGCAGTGGCTGGCGTCTGTTATGACGGTGGTCGGCGTCACCGATGATCCGGCGGTGCAGACCGCCTGGTTAGACGCACAGTCGCTGCATCAGGACCCTAACCAGAGTCTGTCGGCCATTGTGGCTGGCTATCGACGCGTGCTGAGCCTGGAGCCGGATCATTCTGGTGCTGAATCAACACTGGCTGGTCTGTCTGCGCAATGGCAGCAGAGCATTCGGGACGCCATTGCGGCGAACGATCTCAACCGTGCCGAAACCAAGCTCAAAGAATCTCAGGCTGCATTTGTTAACGAACCCGTCTGGTCCGAGCTTGAAGTTCAACTGCGGAACCGCAAATCGGCCATCAACCTGATGACCAGCACCCAGGCACTGCTGCAAAGCCATGGTCTGGCGGATATACCGTCGGCAACGGCTGCGATACAGGCTTATCAGGAGGTCCTGCGCCTGGCCCCGAATCACGAACAGGCCCGCGCCGGGCTCGATGCATTGGCGCTTTTCTATGCTGAGCGCGCAGCCAGCGCCGCCGACGATGGCAATCTCGACGCCGCGATACAATTCATGGGCCGCGCAACTGCGGCAAATGCCGAACATCCCAAGCTCGCCATGGCACGGGCGCAGATTGCCCACGCAACCGAAGCACAGGCTGCACTGAATGATCTGGTGCAGCAGGCACGTGCTTATCGATCCCAGGGTATGCTTCTGCAGCCAGCCGGTGAAAATGCTGCGGAGCTGTACTTTCGTGTGCTCGCCGCCGACCCGGACAATGCAGTTGCAGTCCAGGGCCTCAACGAAGTGGTGTCGCAACTACAGACGCGGGCCCAGCAGTTGCTCGCCGTCGGAGAACTGGATTCGGTGCAGGTGCTGGTAGACCGGGCTGCTTCTGTCGGCATTGACCCGGGTGCGGTCAACGACATACGTTCACGGCTCGATGCCGAACTCTCCCGACACGCCGCCGTGGAAACCAAGCTCACCCAGGCACAGAAGCTGCTCAAGAACGGTTACATCACTCAACCCGCAGAAGGCAATGCCGTCGCCCTTTTGCGCGAAGTCGCCCGCCTTGATCCGGCCAACCCGAGTGTGGAACCACTGCTCACTCAGGCAGCCACCCGGCTTGCTGAGGTTGCACAGGACGCTTATGCAGCAGGTCTGGTTGTAGAGGCCAAGCAGTATCTGGAACTTGCGTTGACTGTAACCCCCGAGGTCGCCGAGTGGCGCACACTGCGGGAATCCTGGGATCATCCATGAAGCAGATTTTCGACTGGGAGCATGAACCGATCGACGTGGCCAAGAGTGTCACCATCGGTCGCCACCTCGACAACGATCTGATCGCCTCTGGTGAAGATGTGCTCGATTACCATCTGCGCCTCGAACCCCATGAGCGCGGTCTCAATGCCCATCCGTTGAATGGCGCAACCCTGAGCGTGAATGGCCGGGAATTTGCCGAGACCGTTGGCCTCATGATCGGTGACAAAGTTGCGATCGGGTCCAACACCGGCACCGTCTCTGTGGCGTACGATGCGCCAGCTCAAGCCGATCGATGGGTGCTGGTGAGCGGAGACAACACCCGGACCTACCCGATCGACCACGAGCT
>JAQBYL010000145.1 GCA_027622495.1 Pseudomonadota bacterium | reverse complement strand
AAGCCGCCGACGGTGCGGGTGTGGATGGTCTGTCGGGGCGCGATGCCTATTCGGTCTACGGCAAAGCGTTCGCCAAACTTCACCCACGTTTTGGTGGCGAACCGCTGTGGATGGGCAAAGCGTTGCACACGATCATCGGCACCGAAGACTGGGACATCGTCATTCTGGTCCGCTACCCAACACGGTCCCAGTTCGTGAGCATGTTAAAAGACCCCGACTACCAGGCGATCGCACCTATTCGTGCAGCCGCGCTGGCCGACAGCCGGCTGATCGAAATGGACCAGATCCTGCCTCAGGCCTAGATTCGATTGTGATTGCTAACGCAGCCAGTATCGTGAGCTTTGACGAATGAAGTGGGGTTTCGTTGCTCCGCTTGTTTGGGTTGCTGTTTTTTTGTCGTACGCCACAGCCGTACAGGGTGAACAAGCCAGTAAAAACACGGTAAACAACAACATACCGCGAACTGCCTGGGGCGTGCCGGACATGCAGGGCAATTGGGACTTTCGTACCATCACGCCGTTCGAGCGCCCGCCTTATTTCAAAGACCGGGACTCTCTGAACGAGGTGGAAGCGCGCGGGTTTGAACGCGCCGTGCTTGAAGGCCGGGCAAAGCGCGAGGAACTTGACGTGTCCAGTCAGACCGATCTGGATGCGGGTTACAACACCTTCTTCATGGATCAGGGCGATCGCGTGAACGGCACCATGCGCACTTCGCTGATCATAAAACCGATCAACGGTCGTCTTCCGCCACGCACCGATCCTGCACGCAAACGCCACCAGCAATTTCTTACCACACTCAGCCAACCACCGGTCGGACCGGAAGATCGCACTATTTTCGAGCGCTGTCTGATGGCCCGCAACTCAGGCCCGCCCATCACACCCGGTGGTTACAACAATATGCTGCAAATTGTGCAGACGCCCGACCACGTGGTGCTGCAGACCGAGATGATCAATGAACACCGGATCATTCCCACGGGGGCCGTCGAGGGTCTGCCTGCCCATATGCGGTTGTGGAAAGGTGATTCACGGGGCGCCTTTGAAGACGACACCTTTGTAGTCACAACCAGTAACTTCACAGCTGACACCGCTTACCGCGGGACTGGACCCGACATGAAGCTCACAGAGCGATTCACGCTTCTGACCTCGCAACGTCTGCTGTATGAATACACCGTCGAAGACATGTGGGCATACTTCGCGCCCTGGTCAGTTGTCTTTGAGATGACCAGAACCGATGCTGATTTGTTTGAGTACGCTTGTCATGAGGGCAACTACGCGATGCCTGCAATGCTCAAAGCGGCGCGCAGACAAGAACGTGAAGGCATCATTGACAACACCTGGCTGCCGAGCTGGTATCGAGCGCAGCAGCAATAGCGCGGCCTCAGGTCAGACGCAGAGGCTGCAGAAAATCGATAACCGCGCTGTTAAACAGATCCGGTTGATCGATGTTCGATGCATGCCCGGCATTCGGGATCACCACTTTTGTGGACCCTGAAATTTTACCCGCCATGTAGTCAGTGGCTTTAAGAAAGGGTTCATCCTCAGCCCCGACCAGCACCAGAGAAGGCACCGATATCCCGGCGAGCGACGCGATCACCGCCGAGTTCGCCTGCGTGAGCATCCCTCTTGCCGCCAGGGCAAGCCCCTGCGCACTGCTGTGTTGCGCGCTCGCCATCTCTGCAGATCGGTTGGTCAGGGCGTTCAGGCCGTCGCGTTCTAACCCTTTTGCCATCGCTACCGCAGTTTTATTCCAGGCCTGCCTGCCTTTATCGCTGTTATAGCCCGGCCCGGTATCAATGATCAGCAGCGCCTGCACCCGCTCGGGGTGACGAAGGTTGAACGCCAGAGACATATAACCGCCCAGCGACAGGCCGCCCACAACCGCCTGATCCACCTGAAGATGATCCAGCAGCGCAGCCATGTCTGCCACCGTCGCACCTTCGCTGTACAACCCCGGGTCCGCAGGGGAACCGGATTTGCCATGGCCGCGCATGTCCCAGGTGATCAGGCGGTAGCTTTGGCTCAGCGCCTTGATCTGCCCGCGCCACATCTGGGAGGTTGCAGAAAACCCGTGCGACAGAAGAATCGCGGGCCCTTTTCCATGGTCTTCGTAGTACAGGTCTACACCATCGTTGTTAAAAACTGGCATCAGCTGGCTTTTCTCTCAACGTGGAACAGCTTGTTATAGATCGACCATTTATCGTCGACTTTCAGCAGAGACAGGGTGTCCAGAAAGGTCATCCCCAGATAGTCATCGCGAACCCGTGCAACCGCTGTCTCCCCGGCAAGTTCAACAGACAGAATGTCGAGCCGCGCTGCTTCGCCGTTGGCTTTGGCGGACGGCTGACCTGCAACAAAATCCGCGAACGCGGACACGCTCATCTCGTGCAGGCCGTCGGGCAGGAAACCGGTGATCTTCGCGTTCGGGTGAAAGGCCTTACGAACCTTGTCTGCACTCGACTCATACATGCTGTCGAAGTAGACCTGCACGCATTGATTAATCTGATTCAGATCCGACATCGCTTCTCCTCCCCTTTAAAAAAAAGGGTCTGTAATTTTCATTGGTATTCAAAATAGGCGTTGGACACAACCGTCCGATCATCGACCCTGGCTTCAAACAGAACTCTGCCCGGACCATCGTGCCAGGCCAGCACCTTCAGATCATCGTTGAGCATAACCGGCGATGAAAAACGTACTTTGATCTTTCTGAAGCGCGCCGCATCGCCATCGCAGAGTTCTGCGAGCAACAAATGCGCGCAATGACCGAAGGTACACAGGCCGTGCAGAATCGGCTCATCGAAGCCACCAAAACGGGCGCTCTCGGGGTCGATGTGAAGCGGATTGTAGTCACCAGACAGCCGATAGATGTGGGCCTGGTTGGAGGCAATGTGCGCTTGAACGTTCACATCCGGTGCAACGTCCGGGGTGCTCAGCTTTTCTGAGAAGGTCTGTCCGGCGCCTTCGAACGGCGCAATGTCGCCCAGCTTTTCAACCCCCCGGCGAAATGATCCATTGACCATGCGGATACAGACATTTCCATCCGCATCTGTCACGGTACTCTCACTTTCGACGAAGCCGTTACCTTTGCCCCGGGGGTGAACACCGATTAGTCTGGAGCGAACCTGGACTTCGCCTTCAACCGGCAGCGGGTGCAGCATTTGAAGGTAGCGTTCTGCATCGATGTTGAGCGGCCCTGGTGAACGCGGCACCCTGGTTTCGTCGATGGGTGCGCCAGCCCCGCCCCAACGGATGGGAAAGGTCGGGAACACACTGAACGCCGGATGGCCTTCGTAGACGTAACGTAATGCTTCGATACCCACGCCCACTGCGTAAAGCAGCACGTCGCGTTTGTCGTAGCGGATGGTGACAGGATCGCCCCAGGGACCAGGTCCGCCGCCCGGAAGGGCGCCATGTGCATCGTAGGTGGCCATGCTTTCCTCCAGAGGTCAGGGCCCCCTATCATAGCTTGGGCCTGGGCGGTGAACACAACCCGCCTGGTCCATAAAAAATCAGTCGTTAGTTTTGAAACGACCCAAACAGCAGGAACGTAAGCCCTCACAGATGCCCGGTACAGCAACGCAGATCCTGAACAGGGTGTTTGGTTACACCGATTTTCGCGGCCAGCAGGCCGATATCATCGAGCATGTGCTGAGCGGCTCAGACGCGCTGGTGTTAATGCCAACCGGCGGCGGCAAGTCGCTGTGTTACCAGGTGCCGGCCATGGTCGCGGACGGCATGGCCATCGTGGTTTCGCCGCTGATCGCGCTGATGCGGGACCAGGTTCAGGCCCTGCATCAGCTCGGTGTGAATGCTGCGTTTCTGAACTCCTCACTGACTTCATACGATCAGGCGCGGGTGATCGCGCAGGCTCAGGCCGGCGACCTGGATATGCTCTATGTCGCACCCGAGCGCCTGCTCAGCCCCGACACGCTGGACGCACTGTCTGCCTGCGAGATAAATCTGATCGCCATCGACGAAGCTCACTGTGTTTCGTCATGGGGCCACGACTTCCGCCAGGACTATCTGGAACTGCATCGTCTGCGTGAGTATTTCCCCGGTGTGCCACGCCTTGCTCTCACTGCCACCGCCGACCCACGTACCCGCAAAGACATCATTGCGCGCCTCGAGCTCACACAGCCCAAGGCGTTTGTCAGTGGCTTTGATCGGCCCAACATCTGCTACAGCGTGCAGCCCAAGACCGACCCGCGCAGCCAGTTGCTGACGTTTCTGGGTGAACACACGCAGCAGGCTGGAATCGTCTACTGTCTTTCGCGCAAGAGCGTTGACGCGACCGCCGAGTGGCTGCGCAGCAAGGGGTTTCGAGCATTGCCCTATCACGCCGGGCTCGACACCGCTGTACGCACCGCCAACCAGGATCGATTTTTACGCGAAGACGGGTTGATCATGGTCGCCACCATCGCCTTCGGCATGGGCATTGATAAGCCCGATGTGCGATTCGTTGTGCACATGGATCTGCCCAAAAGCATCGAAGCCTATTACCAGGAAACAGGCCGTGCCGGTCGCGACGGTGAGCCCGCCGAGGCATGGATGGTCTACGGCCTGCAGGATGTTGTGCGGCTTTCGCGCATGGCTGAGGAATCCCAGGGCAGTGAAGAACATAAACGCATCGAGCGCAGCAAACTCGACGCGTTGCTCGGCTGGTGCGAGGTCACCACCTGTCGGCGTGCTCACCTGCTCGAATATTTTGGCGAAACAGACAGCGCGCGGTGCGGCAACTGCGACATCTGTCTGATCCCCCCCATCACCTACGACGCAACTGTTGCAGCACAAAAAGCGCTTTCCTGCGTATACCGGACCGGCCAGCGCTTCGGCGCCGGGCACGTAATCGACGTGCTTCGAGGCCAACGGCGGGACAAGGTGGTCAACAATCACCACGACCAGCTCAGCACCTTTGGCATTGGCGAGGACGTCAGTGACGCGCAGTGGCGCTCGATCTTCCGCCAGCTGGTGGTTCGCGGTTTTCTGTGGGTGGATCACGACCGCTACGGCGGTCTGCGTCTGAGTGAGCGCAGTCGAGCCGTGTTGCGCGGCGAAGCATCCGTGCATCTGCGGCAGGAAACCCTGAGCGCCACCAAGAAGTCAGCGGCGGCCAAGAAAAAAGCTCCCGAGGCATTGCGCCCCGCAGACATCCCGTTGTTTGAAGAACTGAAAGCCCTGCGCAAGCAGCTGGCTGACAGTGCCAATCTGCCACCCTACGTAGTTTTTCATGATTCCACGTTGCTCGCGATGGTGGATCAGCGCCCGCTGACCTGCGATCAGTTTCTGCTGCTCCCCGGTGTTGGCGAGGCAAAGCTCGAAAAGTATGGTGACGACTTCATGGACCTGTTGGCCGCTTACGCAGAACGATGATGACCTTCAGGCGGCCGACGGCCGCTAGTTTTGGTGCGCCTATAGACCGGAGAAAAGAGGCTCCCGTTTCTCCGCGAATGCGGTGACCGCCTCAATATTCGCAGGTCCGCCGCGTAGCCGGACAAGCCCTTCGTTTTCGGCCACGTTAGCTGCTTTCATGGCGGCCCGGTGGGGTTTAAGCATCAGCGCCTTGGTTTCGAGCAGCGAGGCCAACGGCAGCCGCGCCATGGCGCTGGTGTCCTGTCCGGTTAATTCGTTGAATTCAGAACGCGCACAAATGCCAAGTACAAGGCGCGTTCCGCAGAGACCGCAGAGGGTGGCGCCGATCCCTACTCCAAGACCGTTGATCGCAAGGATCAGCGGTTTGGGAAAGTCAGCTGCGGCAATCTCCATGGCCGCAGCCAGCCGTAATCAGGCACACCGCGCCCTGCGGTCAGATTGAATCATGTGTTCCCCACAAAACCTGCAAAGCGCGCAAGTATGCCAGACAGCACCCGGGGGCGACGGATATTGCGTATGCCCGAGCCAGCGGGCATGAGTCATGCTCTCAAGGTATATGCTGATGTGCGTAAGCCAACCCGAACATGGGGAACACACCATGACCAGATTTCTGCTGATCCTCACCATGCTCTTTTTCTGCGCAAGCGCGTGCGCTGACCCCCGCAAGAACGCAATCCCTCTGTACAGCGATGGCATCCGTCTTGCCGCCGACCTGTGGACACCCGAAGGCCTCAAGCCCGGCGAGCAGCGCCCGGCGATCCTGATGATTCATGGTTGGGGCGGGGTCAAATCACACCTGAACAGCGCCTATGCACCGCAATTCACAGACCTCGGCTACATCGTTCTGACCTTTGACTACACGGGTTGGGGTGAAAGTGAAGGTCAGGTGATCAGAACCGGCACTCGCCCGGAGGTGGACCTCGACTCAGAAGGTGAGACCTACAACACCGAAGTCAGAGAACTGCGCATGGGGGTGAACCCATTGGAGCAGATGGACGATATCCGGGCGGCGTTTGCCTTTCTTGCTACAGAGCCGACTGTGGATGCAGACCGGATCGCGGTATGGGGCTCAAGTCTCGGCGGCGGTCTGGCGCTGGCGATGGCTGTCGAATTCCCGCAGATCAAAGTGCTGATGAGTCAGGTCGGCAGCATCAACCCACGCGGATCTGACCAGGACCTGCCAGACACGCATCCATTCTCAGACCAGAACATGCTGAAGTGGCGCGGAGCAATTGCGCGCGGCGACATTACATCATTCCCTACTGAGGCCGCTCCCGGTCTGCGCGGCTTTCCGGACTGGCCCGACATGCAGCGCTACAACCCGTTCGCACAGGTTGATCAACTCAGCGCCGCGACGTTGATCGTGGATGCCGCCGATGAAGAACTCTTCGACATCAGCATGAATGGCGCCGCCCTTTACGCGCGTGTCAAAGACCGTGTGCCTGCCCGTTACGAAACCATCGCGGGCAAACACTACGACGTCTACAGCGGCGAAGGTTATGAGAAAGCGTTGACGTGGCAGAAAGACTGGCTCGCCAGGCACCTGCCTGTGGGGCGGTAGCTTAGGAAAAATTCACGATCAGGACTCGCCAAACACGAGCCCTGATTCAAGCCATCACTTCAGGTACTGAACAAACCAGGCAACCATCGCAGTGGACGCCTGGGTGCGATGCTCCGGATTGCGGAAGCCGTGGTCCCCGCCCTCAATCACAATCAGATCGTTGGTTACGCCGGTTTCATCCAGTACTTTCTTGATCGATGTGCTGGTGGTGATGGGAACCAGGGTGTCGGCTGTGCCATGGATCAGAAGCACTGGTGGATCGTTCCTGGTCACGAACAGAATCGGCGATATGGCTGTTGCCTCCTGCGCATCGAAGTCCAGAGCGGGAAAACGTTCATTCGGGCCGGTGATCGCGCGCAGATCCACCGGTGGAAAGTAAGCAACAACCGCTGCCAGATCCGCAGGCGCGTTCACATCGGTTACGTACCTGGGTGCCATGAAGCGCGCGCGCCCGTCACCGGCCGCCTGATTTGGCAGACCTTCGGAGTTGAGCCCGAGCATCAGCGAAAGATGCCCACCGGCACTGCCACCAAAAACTCCGAGGCGCGTCGGGTCTACATCGTAGGCAGCCGCATTTGCCTTCACGTGACGGACGGCGGCGCGAACATCAGAGACGGCTTCCGGCACTTTGAACTTCGGCGCGCTGCCATGGTGGATTGCAAACACAGTGAACCCGGCATCAAGCATGGGCTGTAACTGCAGCACCCGCTGTTCCGGCGGTTGCCAGATCGAAAACCAGCCCCCGCTCACCATGAACAGAATACCGGCACCGTTCGGTTTTTCCGGTGTGAATACATCGTAGGTCAACGCCATGCCGTCCTTGTGGCCGTACACCACATCGGTCTTGACCTCGGCGAACGCAAGCGGACTCAAAAGTAACAAACCAGCCACTAACCCGCAGAGCGCGAGAGCAATACCTGATCGCTGCATAATCACTTCCTTTTTTCTAAAAGTTCAACGACCCTGAAAAACCGGTTCGCGTTTTTCGACAAACGCTTTTACCGCCTGCCGATGATCTTCTGTCTGACCGCAATGCACGTGATGGGTGGCCTCCAGATCCATGCAGTCATCGGCGTCACCAGCACTTAAGGCGCGATTGAAATTCTCTTTCATGTACCGGTAGGCAACGGTGGGACCGCTTGCCAGCCGCAACGCGATTTCGCGAGTCTTGTCTGCCAGTTGTTCCGGTTCGCACACCCAGTTGGTCAGACCCAGCGCCAGGGCTTCGGCTGCACTGACCCGATCACTCAGAAAGTACAGCTCCCGCGCCTTGGCAGTTCCAACCAGCTGACTCATAAAAAATGTGCCGCCGTAATCACCGGAAAATCCGACTTTGGCAAACGCGGTGGTCATGATCGCATTGCTCGACATGATGCGAAGATCGCAGGCCAGCGCCAGCGACAACCCGGCGCCTGCTGCCGCCCCCGGAAGTGCTGCGATGGTCGGCTTGGGTATGGCGTACAGTTTGCCTGCGGTGGCTCGCTGATTGACCCGCTGCCGATGAATCGCGCCATCGATGGTGTTGGCGCCGACGGTCCCATCGCCACTGGCAGCCATGCCTTTCACATCGCCCCCGGCGCAGAATCCTTTGCCCGCCCCGGTTAACACGATGCAGCGGACTTCGGGATCAAATTCCGCGCTTGCCAGCGTCTTCTGCAGGGCCGCGGTCATGGCGCCAGACATGGCATTGCGCGCCTCCGGCCGGTTCAAGGTGATCGTCAGGACGCCCTGGTCCAGATCAGCCAGCAGGTCTTCGGTTCCAGTATCAATACTCATGGTGTCTCCCTCATTTATACGAAGACGGCCGGGCGTGTGACCAGCCGTGCCCCTCTTTCTTTGTTTGCAATAAAACGTTTGCAATAAAACTTCCGACGACCATCAACCTTGAAGGATTGGTGGATGATGTCAATGGTACGCCCTCAACTGAAATAACCCGCCCACTGCTTAAGGACCTCCTTAAGATGAGGACCATCGGTGCGATACAGCCGTTCACGACCACGTCTTTCAACGCTCAGCAGACCACACTCGACCAGCGTTGCCAAATGCCGGCTGGTGGTCGGCCAGCTGCAATCAAAGCGGCGCGCGATTTCGCCGGCACTGCAGACTTCGCGATAGTGAACGCTGAGCAGGATCTGCCGTCTGGCTGGATGCGCAAGGGCGGAAAAAACCCGGTCGGCGGTTTCAACCTCGGCAATCCCCGCAGGCTTAGACACTGATGCGCTCCACGTGCGGGAACTCCATATTGAGTTTGACGCCACGGGCTTCACACAGCGCATCCATTGGTTCCCAGATCGCCCTCACATCGGCACAAGACCCAGCCGACGCAGGGTTGGCCAGTGGTTTTTGAGCAAAGCTTCGAACTTCGATTCGTTACCGGCGGCAACCCGGTAATTGCAGATCACTGTGTTCATGTTTTCGATCCGTCAGTTAGCGATATGGCTAATTAACATCAGTTTGCATTAGTTAGCAACCTGGCTAAATGGCGAAATTTGAAACGCCCTGGAGCGACATAT
>JAQBYL010000144.1 GCA_027622495.1 Pseudomonadota bacterium | reverse complement strand
AGACACCCCCCCTTTGCGATTCCATCCCTTTCTGCTACCGTCCCCAAACGCATCGCGCGATCAGCCGATGCCAAAACCCGCCGGCGGACAAACCCCGGCGACCATAACCCCAACCGTCACTCTGCAACCCAGAGAAGACATAGGAGGCACGATGTTCCACCACTGTATGGGCTGGACCCGCCGTCACGCATACGCGCACGGCAACAGCCAATCAAAAACCCAGTCCTCGTTCTACGAATCCCGCCAGCACGGCCGCAGCAGTCTGGGCGTCCGTCGCCCACTCCGCTACCTGGCCTATCATCTCGATCTGTCCGAAGATCAGATGAGACGCGTGGCGATTCTGCTGGACCGGCTCAAAACCGAACGTGAACAGGCCCGGCTGGACGAATCGAAAACCGTCACGTCGATCGCCGAACTCATCGAGAAAAGCGATCTGAGCATGGATGATCTTGCCAAAGCCCTCGATCCCCGGATCGCGGCGACGCAGCGATTAACCATGCTCACGGCGCGGACCGTGTTCGAAATCCGCGATCTGCTGGATGAAAAGCAACGTCAGGACTTTGCTTATCTGATCAGCAATCGCACCATCGTCCTGTAAGGAGGACGGCTGTGCTGTAACGACGGGTCGGGGGCAACCTCGACCCGACAACCTGCTAGGCTTGGCCGATGTCAGACCCCGATTCACAGGATTTGCCACAAGCATGGTTCCGTCGCCAGGATGAAAGTGCGGACGAAGCGTTTTATGCAAGCCCGCGGCTGGTGGCGCACATCGATCAGAGCACCATCGATGCGCTGACTGCGTTTTACACAAAGTTCATTCCGCCCGGCGCTGATGTACTCGATCTGATGTCTTCGTGGATATCTCATCTGCCGGAGCAGTTGACACCGGGCAGGGTCGCGGGGCTCGGCATGAATGCCGATGAACTCGCAGCAAACCCGCGCCTGGATGACTGGTGTGTGCACAACCTGAATGAAACACCCGCTCTGCCCTACCCGGATCAGACCTTCGATCGCGCGCTGATCGCCGTCTCGATCCAGTATCTGACGCAGCCTGTGGAAGTCATGAAGAGCATCTGCGCAAAGCTCAAACCGGGTGGTCAGATCTGCATTGCCATGTCGCACAGACTGTTCCCGACCAAGGCGATTGCCGCCTTTACGCAGATGCCACCGCGGGAACGCATCAATCTGGTGGCGCACTATCTGCAAAGTGCAGGTTTCGAGAAAGTTGAGTTTTTTGATCGTTCACCAGAACGCGGTGATCCCCTGTGGCTGGTGACTGGTGTGACAACGGATGAGGAACTCTCAGCGTGAGTCGCGTCTAACACCACAGTTTTAAGCAACTTGAAGATCAACATGAGATTCACCAGGCTTTTCCTCTGCCTGCTCGCCGCCTTCCTGCAGATCAATGCAATGGCGGCGGATGCACCCTATCCTGCCTACAAGCCAGCCTCGCGCGCACCTGCACCGGTGGACATTCGAACCAACGCTTACGGGTTCAGCCGCAGTGCACCCGATGCGCTCAAAATCGGCGATCTTGCACCAGAGTTCTCTCTGCCCCGCGCCGGTGGTGGAACCGTTTCGATGGTTGAAAAATATCAAGCCGGTCCGACGGTCCTCATCTTCTATCGCGGTCACTGGTGACCGGCCTGCAATGTGCAGCTCGGCGAGTTGCAGAGTCAGATCAGCCGGTTCGAACAGCGTGGAGCTTCCATTGTCGCGGTGTCTGTTGATCAGCCACACGAATCCCTGGACCTGATCAAACGACTGGGGCTGAGTTTCGATCTGGGCAGCGATCCGGAGCAGAAAGTGGTGAATGCCTTCCGGGTCCAGAATCCAGACACAAAAGAGCTCGCCCTGCACGCGGTCTACATCGTCGAGCGCAACGGGCGCATATTCTATCGAAAGGTGGCGTTGCGGCGGCCGACGTCAAACGAACTGATCGATGCAATCGATGCTCATCGAGGTTTGTATCCGCAGCATGATCGCATCGAACCGCTGGATCGCATTAACGTTGCGTTTCCAACCAACGAATACCAGGCGCTGATCGAAGTTTCTCACGTCGAAAACCTGCCGGCAGCGATTGATCCAGCGCAGATGCAGCGGATGCTCGGGCAGATTCGAACTGGTAGTTCCGACGATTCAATGATCGCTTTCCGTAACCTCGTCTACGCAACCGAGCGCGTCAGCACCGAAGACTGGCTGAGTGTCGCGGCCTGGTTGACCCGCGAGGTTTACCTGGCAGACAACATCGCAGCCCTCGACGCGGGTCGGGATCTGAGCAGACGCCTGGCCCGCGTGCGCGATCTCGAAGATCAACTCGCCTCAGAAACCAGCGTCGATCAGATCGACGAACTGCAGCAGACCCTGGCAAAAGCCCGAGGGGGACTCTCATTGAGACGCGGCGAGATCTCCGAACATTCAGCACAGTGGCGACTGCAGCGCGTTAAAACCATGCTGCGTTCATACCGCGAGGTGGCACGTGTTGCGAGCGAACGCGGCTCTTGATCAGGCTGAGGCTCTTCTCTTGATCAGGCTGAGGCTCTTGATCAGGCTGAGGCTCTTGATCAGGCTGAGGCTCCCTCAGCGATAACGTGAAGGTCGCCTGATGCCGCCGAGACGTTGTGCGAACGTTTCAAACTCTGCTCTGGGCGCACCGCGCCACGCAAGATCAGCCCATGTCTGGGTGAGGGGCACATCGAATCGCAGCGTGGCCAGGGTCTTGTACAAACCGACCTCCTGTCTGCCCGCGGCAAGGGTTTCACCAAGCCGCGCCGCACCCCGCACCTGCACGTCCCAGAGTTGCGGGTCGTCGGGAATCTGCTCAACACTCTTATAACGGTTGAGCAATACCGCGCTGGTTTTAGCGCCAAAACCGCGCAGACCGGGTATGCCATCGGCGCTGTCACCGACCATGGCTAACCAGTCCGGGATGGCGGACGGGGGAACCCCATTACGTTCCATTACACCGTCTTCATTGATGACCTTTGAACGGATGCGGTCAACCTGAACCACATGATTACCGCTGACACACTGCCCGAGGTCTTTGTCCGGCGTCATGATCCTGATCTGTTCCGCCTCATTCGCATAAAGCCGTGACGCCGTCGCCAGCGCATCATCTGCTTCAAATTCATCCATGGACCAGACGGTGATTCCAAGGGCACTGACTGCCTGTTCCACCAGGTCCATCTGCGCGACCAGCGCCGGGTCCATTCCTTCACCGGTTTTGTAGCCGTCAAACAGCCGGTTGCGAAACGATTCAATGGGATTGTCGAAGGCCACGGCCAGATGGGTGGCCTGCTCCGTTGTGTCGGCAAGCAGGCCCATGAGCGAGCTCACCACACCGGCAGTTGCCTTGACATCCTGCCCATCAGGCGCGGTTTTGCCCGGGCGTTTTGAAAAGTGCGCCCGATACAACTCAAAAGTACCGTCGATCACGTGTAAACGCGGCATCAGTGTTCCTCCAGACGTGAATTGTTGCCACGACCGGCAGCCATGTTAGCGCTTAAGCTTGGCGATCCAGATTCAGAGACGCAACAGACATGCGCGATGTACAGGCAATCGTGATCGGCAGCGGAGTGGCTGGTCTGGTCAGCGCTCAGGTGCTGGCTAAACACTTCCGCCAGGTCCTGTTGCTCGATAAAGATCAGATGCCAGCACTACCCGGCCCTCGTCAGGGCATCCCACAAGGCCATCATTTTCACGGCCTGCTGCCCGGTGGGTTGCAGATTCTGAATGATCTCTTCCCCGGCTTTGATGCGGATCTCAAGGCCGCCGGAGCATTGACACCACAACCTCACGAGTTTTATGCGTTCGGTGAAGAAGGCAAGTCCTACAGCTATCTGCGCCATCAGCCGGAACCCAGCGAACCGATCCCCGGGTTTCCGCAACTGCATATGCAGAGCCGGTACCTGCTGGAGCATTGTTTGCGCACGCGGGTGGAGGCAACGCCCAACATCACCACCCGTTACGGTACCGCGATCCGCGATCCGCTGATTCGAGACGGTGCAGTTGCCGGTGTGGTTGTGCACAATCAAGGCGAAGAGATCCGCGCCGATCTGGTGGTGGATGCCGCGGGTCGAGTTGGCCGGACCCCGCGCTGGCTTGAAGCCATGGGTTATGCCCGTCCAAAAGAAACGCACGTGAACTGCGACTTTGCCTATACAACAATCATGTTCCGGCCATCTGAACCTGACCTTCTGAAAGACGCTGGATTTTTTGTGATGCCAGCCAAAAGCGGTCGCTACATCAGGCGCAGTGCGTGCCTGGTTAAAACCGAGACCGGTGACTGGTTAGCGTCGTTGAGTGGTCGTCTGGGTGATCATCCGCCGGAAGATCTCGAAGGCTACATGCAGTGGGCGCAAACGCTGTGCGATCCGGCATTCTCAGACCTGATCAAGACGGCAACACCGATCAGTGAACCGCACCATTTCAAATTTCCCCGAGCCATTCGCCGACACTATGAACAGCTCAAACGGTTTCCGTCTGGCGTGCTTCCGATTGGCGACGGCGTCTGTCAGTACAACCCCTACTATGGCCAGGGCATGTCGGCCGCATGCCGTCAGACGCTGGCGCTCGACAAGGTGCTGACGGGCTTTGCTGATCGGCCGTTGACCGATCTGTGGAAGCCGTATTTTGCAGCGGTGTTTGAGCAAATCAGAGCACCTTGGCTGTACGCCGCGCTGCTCGACTTCGCCCACAAGGGAACGAGCGGTGACTACCCCAACGAGGAACGCAAATCAGTGGAACTGCTGATGCGCTACGGCCAGATGTCTCTCAACGGCGATCGCGAGGCGGCCCGGCTGGTCACCTCTATATCGTCTCTGATGGCACCATTGTCAGCCATTCATCAGGCACATTTGAAAGAGCCTACTCCCTGAGCTCAGACGCCAGATCAAAGCGCTGCGAAATAGGCGCTCATATCCCACTGTGGCCAGCGCGCCTGAGTGAGGCGCAGGGTCCGCGCTGACCAGAACTCCTCGCCGGGCAGCGGCACGCCCAGCACGCTGAGCTGATCGGGTGTCGCCTGGTTGAAGATCAGATGCCAGGGACGATCAGGTGAATGCTGCCACACATGAAAACCGATCATATCGTTGCCGCAAGCCTTATAACCCATCGTCATCGTAAAACGATAACCGTTCGGCCGCGTCAGATTGGTGCCACGGTGAAAGGTGTCGATACCATGCGCAAGAAGTGACCCTGCCGGCGCGGCTGCAGAACGCTCCACCGCTTTCAGCGCCATCTGGCTCGCATCGGGTGCAACGAGCTCCCCTGCTCCCAGGATCGCATCACTGTCCGGCTTGGTGACATAGTGCAACGCACCGAGATCGTTGGTGACATCGGTCAGATACAGAACAAAATCAACTGTTCGATCCAGCGCGTTGTCGGCGGGCACGGTCAGGGTGTGATTACCGAAATCACAGTGAAACGCCTGATCGTAGTCGGCTTCGCCCGTGTACTTGGCCCAGGTGTGAGATTGGTACAGGTGCACGCGGTCGGTCCCCAGCAGCGCCCGTGCATAATTGATCAGGCGCGGGTGCAGCGAGATCATGTTGATCGCCGGTGATGCCCTGTAGGGTAGCGAATCGAAGTTTATGAACTGCCTGGGATGGCTGTTGCCGAGCGTGCCCGGTTTTTTGAGGTTGAGTTCGCGCCCGACGTGTTCACCCTGACCGCGGTCGCTGTACAGTGTGGCGAAGTCAGCGAGGATCGGATCGATCACCTCAGATCCGAAAAATGTCGGGATGAGGGTGAAACCCTCTTCCCGCCACGCGCGGACATTGGCTTCATTGAAGCCGGGATAAAAGCTGTTGGCGCTCGCAATCATGGGGTTACTAGAGCGGAAACTCGTGCCGGAGTAAAGTCCTGACAAACTACAACCCGAAATTCACTCTTGAGGAACCCACTGCATGCATTTTCTGCGCACCCCGGACGACCCGGAGCCCATCATGCAAAATTCACCCATCGCCCTGATCACCGGTGGCGGCAGCGGGATCGGCAAAGCCGTTGCCCTGGGCCTGGTCGATTGCGGTTACCAGGTCATCATCACCGGCCGCCGCAGCGGTAAGCTTGAGGAGACCCGATCGGCGGCATCGCCCGTATCGAACGTCCAGGTGTTTCCAGCAGATATTGGCGACCCGGACGCGGTCGATGGCCTGTTCGACTTCGTGATCAAACAGTGTGGCCGACTGGACCTGCTGTTCAACAATGCGGGATCTGGCGCGCCACCTGTGCCCATGGAGACTCTGTCGCTGGATCACTGGCACCGGGTGGTGAGCGTGAACCTGAACGGCGCCTACTACTGCACCCGCCGGGCCATGGGTCTGATGAAAACCCAGACCCCTCAAGGTGGACGCATCATCAACAATGGTTCCATTTCTGCCCACGTGCCGCGACCTCACTCAGCACCTTACACAGCGACCAAACATGCCATTACCGGTCTGACCCGCAGCACAGCCCTGGATGGACGGGCATTCAACATCGCCTGCGGGCAGATCGACATCGGCAATGCCCACACCGATATGACCGCCCGCATGAGTGGGGGCGTACCGCAGGCGGATGGCACGTTGAAACCAGAGCCAACCATGAATGTTCAGGCAGTGGTTGATGCCGTTATCTTCATGGCCAGGCAACCGCTGGACACCAATGTTCCGTTCCTGACCGTGATGGCTAACCAGATGCCCTTCATCGGTCGGGGCTAACGGTTAGCCAGCCAGCAGTTCTCACCGCTTGAAAGCAGGCTCCGCAGGCACCGGCCGGGCGCGCTGGTTGTAGAGCATACCGCGCAACCGGGCGACCTCCTCTTTAGGCATTTCGCTGTAGTCCACACGCCAGTCGCTGCCGGCAGCCATGCCGCGCTTGACCGCTTCGCGCTCGCCTAACTCGTTGAGCCAGCGCATCACGTGCGGAAAGGCTTCCGGATCCTGACCTCGCGCCGCTGGATCAGTCGCCCACGGATAACAGATCATATCGGCAATGCTGTAATCAGATCCGGCGAGATACGGAGCTTCGTACAAACGTTGATTAAGCACACCATAGATCCGGTTGACCTCGTCATCGAAACGGCGGATGGCATAGCTTATATCACCGGCCTCTTCACCCGCACGGCTGAAATGCCCCCGTTCGCCGGTTTTGGGCCCCTGGTTAGCCATCTGCCACATGATCCACTGGTTAATCGCGTACCGGACCCGCAGGTCATCGCCCCCGTAGAACTGGCCGTACTTTTCACCGATGTACATCATCATGGCCCCGGACTCGAACACGGGTACGGGCTCACCACCGTCGTTCGGGGCGTTGTCGATCATGGCCGGCATGCGGTTATTGGGGCAGATCTTCAGAAATTCCGCGGTGAACTGATCACCCTGGCCGATGCGACAGGGAATCAGGTTGTACTCAACGCCGATTTCCTCGAGCAGGATGGTGACTTTTTTGCCGTTGGGGGTTGGCCAGTAGTGCAGGTCGATCATTGTCCTCTCCAGTCGATTGCTTTGTGTGACCATACACCGAGCCGCTAAAGCGGGTACACTCCAATCCGTTTTAACCCTGTGGTCTTCCGTTTGAACAAGCAGTACCTGGTGCCCTTGCCAACCAAGATCAATTTTGGCCTGGGCTCGGTGGCCGAAGGGGTTAAGAACGCGACCTTCTCCACTTTTCTGCTGTTCTTTTACACCCAGGTCGCTGGTCTTTCGGGATCTCTGGCCGGAACCGCAATAGCGCTGGCACTGGTGGTAGATGCGATTACCGATCCGTTGATCGGCAACATCTCGGACAACTTTCGCAGCAAATGGGGACGCCGACATCCCTTCATGTACATCGCCCCCCTGCCAATGGCGCTGTGTTTCATCCTTCTCTTTCAGCCACCCGACACAACCGCCCAGACACCGCTGTTTCTGTGGATGCTGACGTTCGCGATCGGGGTGCGTACCGCAATGACGTTTTTCATGATCCCCAGCAACTCGCTGGTGGCGGAGTTGACCTCCAATTATGACGAGCGCACTTCGCTCATGAGCTTCCGGGTCCTTTCTGGCTGGATTGGCGCGCTGCTCGCCATTCAGGCCGGCTACCTGTATTTTTTGCCCCGACTTCCGAAGGTGTGGATGGTCGTCTGATCGCAGGCGCCTATTCAGGCTATGCCATGGCCGGGGGCCTGGTCATTGTTATTGCGATCCTGATCTGTGCCCTTGGCACGCACCATCTGATTCCAAAGCTCAAACTGCCACCAGACAATGGTCCGTTCACGTTTCGCCGCCTCAATGAAGACTTCCGCGATGCGTTCAGCAATCGGGCATTTCTCACCTTGATCGTCAGCATTCTGACGGCCTCTACTGCTGTGGGTCTGACTGATGCACTGGGTCTGTACGTGAACACGTATTTCTGGGAGTTCACCACACAGCAGCTTTCGCTCACCGTGCTGGGTGGATTGGCCGGAACCGTGGGGGCGTTTGTGCTGACCGCACCACTAACCGCCAGATTCGACAAGCGATCCATGGCGCTGGCAACCCTCGCGGTGATTGTGTTTGTCGGACCGCTGCCAGTGCTGCTCCGGCTGGTCGACCTGATGCCTGCCAACGGTCACCCGAGTCTGATCTGGATCATCGTTGCACACGTGACGATCATCGTGTTCGTGGCGGTGTCGATCGGAATTGTGGTGGGCTCCATGATCGCCGACACCATCGATCAGAATGATCTGCGAACCGGTAAACGCCAGGAGGGAATGTTCAACGCAGCGTTAGGTTTTACCGCCAAAGCCACCTCTGGGCTCGGTGGATTTGTGGCCGGCATTACTCTCGACCTGATCAATTTTCCAACCGGTGCGAAGCCCGGAGAAGTTCCGCCTGAAACCATTTACAAACTGGGTCTGGTGGTTGGACCGGGTATACTGATCTTCTGGCTGGCAGCATTAGCGCTGATGCGCAACTATCGTCTGACTCGCGAAGACCATCGACAGGTTATATTTGAGATCAACGAGCGGGACAGAAAGAAGGCCGACCTCGACGCAGCGTTTGAATAGCTTCAACTGTACAGAGCCTCTGGCACAGCGATCGGGCTCATAGTGGATGAGCCCGACGCTACTGGGGCGGGTCTTGGTCACGTCAGTTAAGATCTGATCAGGCAGCGTCCCACAGACCATACTTCTGTACCTCGGCGCGACCCACCACCATGTGGTGCACCTCATCCGGTCCGTCGGCAAAACGCAGATGGCGAAGATCGGTGTACATGGCCGCCAGCGGTGTCCACTGCGATATGCCGGTGGCACCATGCATCTGAATGGCGGCGTCGATGATCTGGCAGACCTTCTCCGGCACCATCGCCTTTACCGCACTCACATACACGCGGGCTTCTTTGTTGCCCAGAACGTCCATCGCTTTTGCGGCTTGCAAAACTGCCAGGCGCATCGCGTTGATTTCGATCCGTGCGCGCGATACCACCTCCAGATTTTTACCCAGACGAATGATCGGCTTGCCAAAA
>JAQBYL010000143.1 GCA_027622495.1 Pseudomonadota bacterium | reverse complement strand
CTGAAATACGTAACCTTGAACGTTGAAACGAAAAGGCAGAGCATTGCTCAGGGCGCTTGATCTGATCGCTTTAAAACCTGCTGTTGCGTCTTTTACCCGCTGCAGACCCACAACATAGCGGGCAAAAAGATTGCCGCCGCGCGATAGCCATCGACGTCGCCAGCCCCACGCTGTGTCGATCTCTCCGCCTGACACGTAGCGACTTCCAATCACGACTTCAACGTCCTGCTCAAGGCCATCGAGCAGCCTCTTTATGTCACCCGGCGAATGCGAAAAATCTGCATCCATCTGCACAACCGCATCAACATCGAGATGATCAACGACATAGGCGAAGCCTCGCATATAGGCATCGCCAAGCCCTCGCTTGGTGCCACTCAACAGTCTTACCCGCGGTTCCACGCGGGCAATTCTGCGTACGATTTCACCGGTACCGTCTGGAGATTCGTCATCAACCACAAGCACAACAAGACGCCAGGCAGGGTTAGCGTCGTCCTCGCTCAGAATCATTTGAAGCAGTGATGAAATGTTGGCCGCTTCGTTGTAGGTTGGCACAACGACACAAGCACCAGGCACAATCATACCCATTCGAAGCAGTTCAGATCACATCGCTTATACCGGACGCGATGATTTTTGTCATGACGTTGCGCTGACTGCGACTGCGACCCTTGGCGTACTGGCCTACCTGTGCGGCGATCTGGTCCGCCTTGAGATGGGCCTGGATGGAATCGTTTATGCCAACATCGCAGGACTGCTCGCCAGTGGTCAGGGCAGTTTCTGGTCTGGTGGCCGATCACGCTGCTGGCCCTCATGCCCATCGCGACACGGACGCTCAAAAACAACAATCTGGAAAATACTGTTGTGGTGTTTACCCTGCTCGCCTGTCTTGGCGCCTGGAAGGCCAGGCACCAGCGCGGCTGGTTGTTGTTAAGCGGTGCCGCCATCGTGTGTGCTTTCTTAAGCAAAGGTCCTGTTGGTCTGTATCCGCTCGCGGCAGTGGCAATTCTGCCGATCGTCATGGACCGCGACTTTCTACGAGGCGGCACCAATACCCTCATCTGCCTGGCAGTGGTTGCGCTGTGCACAACTCCTTTGTGGTTCGCAGAAGCGTCCCAGAGTCTCAGCAGCTACTGGCAACAACAGGTTCAGGCAAGCCTCACCGGTCAACAACCGGTGGTGTTCTGTGCCAATGCGCAGAACCACAACACGCTGATGGCTTATCTGCAGCGCTACCATGGTTTACGCTACACGGTTCTGCCGGGCAATACTCTGCAGGAAAACGATCAGGCAGTCTGCGCCGGTAAGCCTTTGCAGCCTGCCCGCGTTCTGCTTGATCTGAGCAACGGTCTGCAACTCTGGCAGCCAACGGACGAGCTGTCTCTCTCACTGGAGCGCGATTTCTGAGCGCAATTGAAGCTTCGCATCCAGCACATCGCTGGTGGTTACTGTTTGGTCTGTGGCTGCTCTACGCCGCGTTCGGCCTGGTCGCGACCAGCCTCGCACCGGTGGTCGCTGATGTGGAACGGGATCTGAGCCTGAGCCACGCGGCCATGGGCAGCATCATGGGTGCGTGGCAACTGGTGTATATATTTTCTGCCGTTCCCTGTGGTGTGCTGCTCGATCGTTTGCAGCCACGAACGTCGCTCACCATCGGTGCATTTTTGATTGCCGCATCCGCCGCGGGCAGAGGGTTCGCCTGGGACTACTGGTCGCTGTTGATTGCAGTGATGCTGTTTGGCCTCGGTGGACCGATCATATCGGCAGGCGCGCCCCAGGTCGTTGCGCATTGGTTTACCGGGCGGGACCGCGGGTTGGCCATGGGCATCTACATGACTGGACCGGCCATCGGGGGAGTCGTGTCACTGGCGCTCACACATTCAGTTCTGTTGCCGAACCTCGGGAACGACTGGCGGAACGTGTTTTACCTCTGGTCTGCAAGCACCCTCGCCACCACGATGATCTGGTGGGTGTGCGCGCGTTCACGCGAGATGCATGCCTCCGGCCCAGGCAGTACACCCACAGCCACATCAAGCCACATGCTCGACCTGCTTAAAATACCGGCAGTCCGTGTGGTGCTGTTCATGAGTGTTGGTGTTTTTCTGTTCAACCACGGGCTCAACAACTGGTTGCCGGAACTGTTGCGAATCAGCGGCATGAGCCTGGTGCAGGCTGGTTACTGGGCTGCCATCCCCACACTCGTAGGTATCTTTGGATCATTGCTGATCCCAAGACTCGCAACACCGGAACGGCGTTTCTTCATTCTTTTCGGTCTCTGCGCTGCAGCTGCCCTTGCAAGCCTTTTGCTTCAGATCGATCAGGATCTGCCGCGCCTCACCGGGTTACTTCTGCAAGGAATCGCCCGATCATCGATGATGACGGTCCTGATTCTCACTCTGCTTGAACTTCCCGGCATTGGTCAGGCGCGAGCTGGGACCGCCAGTGGCCTGTTTTTTTCAGCAGCTGAAGTGGGTGGCGTGCTGGGCCCGTTGGGCTTAGGGGTACTGTTTGACCTGACTGGTGGCTTCAGTCTGGGGCTGGGATTTCTGACTGCCACAGCAATCGCTCTGGCGCTGGCATCGCTTAAGCTCGCGCGATCAGCGTAGACCTGAGGCTGACGTGTTAGATACGCAGTGTGCTAACCACAACGCTCGTAGATGAGTGAATTCCCGGTCTTCCCACAAATCTGAATCTCTCCCGCTTCGCGCAGGCAGTAAGCAAGCTTCTGCGCCAGATCTCTACCGGCAGACATGGCGCTCGCCAGGTCAGCGGTGGTGAATGCATCCGGCAACGGTTCTGGCACCAGACTGAAGAGATCTCGGGCGTTACGAAACCGACGGCGACCCAGCACTTCGGTGAGGGAGCGCTGCGCTACCCGCCAGCCATTGCGACGTCGCACGTCGGGGTCATAGATGCGCAGCTCTTCTTCAACCGTCATCACCACTTCCAGCTCAAAGTTGGGATGGTTGAGAAAGCCAGGAATGCTGACCAGCTGATCAAGGACATCATTCAGGGAGCCTTTCTTCGGCGATTTACGCCGGATCACCTGCTGGTCTTCTCCGTCCGGGAGTTTGACGATGAATTTCTGGGCAGCGATGGGATGCACCAGCACAACACGATAACTCGTGAGCAGCGAGGCGAGTTTCCTTTTCAAGCTGCCAAACCCCGCGGTTTGAATTTCGTAGAGTGTGTTGTTGCTGCCAACCACGTCGGCAATATATCCCTCAACCGCCACTTCAAGCTGGCCATGTTCATCCCCATACAGTTCTTTGAGTGACTGGTGCAGGGGTGACTCGTTCAGAGTGCCGATATTCACGTCTACAGGGTAACCTAAAAACAGCCTGAAACACCCAGCCCGCACACGGCTTACGATCTTAGAAAGGCTGTGCCATACTCCGCCGCTCACTTGATTTTGGAGCACGACATGTCTGCAGACGGCACCTGGAACACCACAATGAACACCCCGATGGGCGCCCAGAACGGCACCTTGCAACTGCAATCCGAGGGCGCAACCCTGACCGGCAAAATGAGCGGGCCACAGGGCGAGATCCAACTCACCGACGGCACCATCGATGGCGACAACGTGGCCTGGAAAGCAGCCATAACCTCCCCCATGGCGATGACACTGGAATTCAGTGCCAAAGTCGAAGGCGACAGCATCAATGGCAACGTCAAGCTCGGTGCATTCGGCAATGCCACTTTCACCGGTACCCGCGCCTGATATATAGAACCATCTGGTTCTTAATCTGCAACGGCGCCTGATGGCGCCGTTTGTTTGTTGACGATCACAAGAAAGGGAAGGGAACGCATGAGCTGGGATGACGAACTCCGGGAACTCAAGGCCCGTGAAACGCTTGCCTTCGCTATGGGTGGTCCGGAAAAGGTTGCGCGACAACACGAGTTTAACAAGCTGACCATTCGCGAGCGCATTGCTGCGATCGGCGATCACGCCTCCTTCCACGAAATCGGCACGCTTGCCGGGGTCGGAAAGTACGACGACGACGGCAATCTGCAGACCTTCACACCTTCCAACTTCGTTTTTGGGACCGCAGAAATTGACGGTCGACCGGTCATTCTTTCCGGTGATGACTTCACTGTGAGGGGTGGCTCGGCAGACGCATCCATCGCCGGTAAGCGACAACGATCAGAGGGGCTGGCTCTAGAGTTGCGCCTGCCGCACATCCGTCTGGTGGATGGCATGGGTGGCGGTGGGTCGGTAAAAACAATTGAAACCGCAGGCCGCACCTACATACCGGAATTGCGCGGCTGGGAAACCGTGGTATCACACCTGTCGGTAGCCCCTTCTGTATCACTTGCTCTGGGCTCCGTTGCAGGCATCGGTGCCGCCAGAGTCGCGACCAGTCACTATTCTGTCATCGTCAAAAACAGCGCCCAGATGATGATCGCCGGTCCGGCGTTGGTGGACTGGGCGAGCCTCGGCGATGTGAGCAAAGAAGAACTCGGCGCATCAAAAATCCACACCAGAAACGGTGCTATAGACGACGAAGCAGACAGCGAAACCCAGGCATTCGATATGGCCCGGCAATTCTTGAGCTATCTGCCAGGCAACATCTTTGAGCTGCCACCACTCACGCAGACAAGCGATGATCCGAACCGACGCGACCCGAGTCTGACTGCACTGGTGCCGCGCGATCCGCGCAAGATCTATAAAATGCGCACCGTGCTCGAGAGTGTGTTCGATGAGCGCAGCTTTTTTGAAATCGGTCGCAAGTGGGGTCGATCGATCATTACCGGTCTGGCCAGATTGAACGGCATACCAGTTGCGGTCTTTGCAGAAAATCCTCAAGTGTATGGTGGCGCATGGACAGCAGATGCGAGCCGCAAACTCATCCGCCACATCGATCTCGCTTCAACCTTTCACCTGCCCCTCATTCACCTGGAAGACTGCCCCGGTTTTCTGATCGGCAAACAATCCGAAGAGGCGGCCACTATCCGTTTTGGATCGCAGGCGCTGGCGACTCTGGGCCAAAGCCCTGTGCCCTTCTGTTCGGTGATCATCCGTAAAGCCTTCGGTGTTGCAGGCGGCGCAAACCATAAACCGGGTAGTCATCACATCCGCGTTGCCTGGCCTTCTGGAGACTGGGGATCGCTGCCCATCGAAGGGGGCATCGAAGTTGCGTACAAAGCCGAACTTGCTGAAGTGGACGACTACAATGAGCACCTGGCCAGGATCAAGGAACGGTTGAATCGTCTGCGCTCGCCGTTCCGGTCGGCTGAGTATTTTGAGATCGAAGAAATCATCGACCCGGCTGATACCCGAAGCGTGCTGTGCAAATGGGCAAAGCTCGCACGACGCGCGACATCTCTCGAACCGGCCCGGTTCAGCTATCGGCCGTGACAGATCACAAGACCCGTTAAAGTCCCTGCCGTCTGCCTGCCTTTGTGCCTTTGCGAGGCGCGTGTGCTGCGCGCTACCACAGACCCTCACCCTTGGCCGGAGTTTTCGTCTAAGGTACTCTGATCAGACGAGCTGAAGAGCCGCTGGCTCGATAGCGAAGACACAAACAGGGGTGAACATCATGAGTCTGGCTGATTATCAGGTCTATCCGGATGTCGATAACCTGATGGGTGAGATCAGGAAGTACGATCTGTTCGAACACATCGTCGAATTGCAAGCTTACGGCATGACCGTAGTTCCCCCGGAAAAAATGCAGACAAGCGACGGCTTCATCGACCGTCTGCGCGCTGCGATCATCCGAGCCTGCGAAGTACGCAATGGCATCACCATCGGTGACTATCGAACTGCCACGCCCCCGCCAAAACACACTTTCAGAAACAGTTGGGATCTGCTCGAAGAAGATGAGGTGTTCGTGGAGGCGGCAATCAATCCGGTCAATGTCACGCTGGTCCGCTGGCTGCTCGGGCAGAGCGCGGTGTTCTCCGGCCAGACCTGGATCATCAAGAGTCAGGGTGCGCAGGGTCTGGGTCTGCACAGCGACTCCCATGGTATTCCTCCGGGCGCAGGACACATCGCGCACATGTGTAACGCGTCGTGGATCTGTACTGATTACACCAGCGCAGATGACGGTCCCACGGTGTTCGTGCCAGGCAGCCACCATTTTGGCCGCGCCACCCTGCCGCATGAATCAGATCTCGAGAAGACCTCGTTTAAAACGGTTCCGCTGATTGCAAAGGCAGGGTCGCTCGCAATCTGGAACGGTGCGACCTGGCATGCGTCCGTTGCGCGGACCAATCCGGGCATCCGCGTCACGCTGGTGCAGAATTACATGCGCAGCTACATGCGCGTGCAGCACAACTATGAAGGGACCTCCCCGCAGCTGCTTCTGAAGTATCCGGAGCTGGCCCTCCTGATCGGCAAAGCGCTGTACCCGTACGAAGACAGTCAGAATCCCGATCCCGGTCGAATCTCACCGTTCATGCGCACCGGAACTGATCCGTTCGCGTGATCTGTGGGCGGTTAAGAATCAGCTGTACCGGGCGTCTGTAAAATGGCGTTCATAACCAACTCCAGATCAGCATCCGCTGAGTCTTTCAGAGGTCCCATCCTGTCGTAAATTTCTCGCGCAGCCAGATGAAATCCGTTGGGCAGACCAGCACCGGCAAAGGTGGTTGCGATTTCCGCCATTTCGCCGCTGAACCGCCAGGCCTTCGCCGCGGTCCCCCGGGCCGTCGCCTTGGCGCGCGTTTCAAGACCGGCTTGTGAAAGGCTCCACTCGTTAAGAAGCGCATCCTCAACGTTTAACGAACAAGCCAACGCACGCACGGCCAGCAGGAGCGCGCTTGAGCCCTTGGTATAGGCCGCATAACACATCTTCAGTGAACTCGCCGCCGACGCATCAGATCCGATGGTGACAACGCCGAGAATGTCATCATCAAACCATTTCAAGGCGGCATCGGCGCCAGATCCTGACAGATACAGTCGAGTGCTTCCGGCAGTTTGTGCAGGCGGGCCGATAATGCCGCCATCGATATAGCGATCTCCGAGCTTGCGAGCCATTGCCTGTGCAGTTTCCGGCGCAACTGCATTGGCATCAAGATAAAGACCCTGGTATCCACAGCCAAGGACCTGATCCATGACTGATTGCGCTTCGGAGGGTGGGCAGACTGACACAACCGCATCCGCTCCATCGAACGCCTCAATCAGCTCAGCGGTCTCGGTGAAACCACTCCTGTGCGCACGTTGCCGGGTCTGCTGACTTCTGCCCTGCGCAACCCAGCGGACCTCGTGGCCACTGCGGAGAAGGGCCTGCCCGATGGTGACCCCCATCTGTCCTGGGTGCAGCAGAACGATGTTCACAGGCGGTAATCAAGCGGTGGTTCGCGATCGCCGAGCAGCGCTTCGTATTCAAAATCCGGCCCGCGACGCTGTTCGAATTCCTGCCAGGCCTGATCGATCAGACTCTGGTCCTGATACAGGTCCGCTGCAACTTCAGCCAGCAACTGCGCTGCAAGTAACATTCCCTTGTGGCCGATGCTCATGCCACCAGCAGCCACCGCCTGCCAGCTATGCGCAGGGGTTCCCGGAACCCAGGTAGCTGTACCGAAACCCACGGTGGGGACTGTCCAACTGACATCGCCCACATCGGTGGAACCCATCCCCTGACGCAACACGAAGGGCTGCACGGTCTGTTGCGATCCGAGGGCCAGACCCTCACCGAGAAACGTCTTGCGCAGTGTTTCTGCAAAGGCAGTTTCTTCTGTGCTGTAACTGAATCCACCCAGAAGTCGAAGATGCTGGTCTACCCGGCGCGCAAGTGTTTCATTTGGCAACACGGGGTAGTTGCCGTGCATTACCTCATATTCCATTTTGACGCCGGTGCCCAATGCACCAGCACGCGCCACATCCACAACCCGCTCAAACAGTTGCTTCACCATTTCTACATCCGGGTGACGCACGTAGTAGTAGACCTCGGCAAACTCGGGAACGATGTTCGGTGCGTCGCCACCATCCGTAATGACATAGTGCATGCGACTGTCTGAAGGCACGTGCTCACGCATCATGTTGACCATGTAGTTCATTGCCTCAACCCCATCCAGCGCCGACCTGCCGCGCTCGGGTGCGGAGGCTGCATGAGCTGCAATGCCGTGAAAGCGAAATCGACCGGACTTGTTGGATGTCGAACTCGCAGCCGATGCGTCATTGCGATCAGAAGGGTGCCAATGCAGCATCACATCCACATCATCGAACAACCCCGCATGCGTCAGATAGACTTTGCCGGAGCCACCCTCTTCGGCCGGTGTGCCGAAAACCCGGATGGTCCCGCTGACTTTGTTTGCTTTCAGCCATTCGCGAACGGCAATGCCGGCAGAAACAGATGCGGAACCAAACAGATGATGACCGCAGGCATGGCCCGGCGCGCCTTCATTCACTGGTGAGCGTTCCGGTAGCGCGGCCTGCGACAACCCCGGCAACGCATCAAACTCCGCCATGATGCCGATCACCGGTTTACCGCTGCCATAGGTCGCAACAAAGGCGGTGGGAATGGCGGCCACACCGGGCGTTACTTTAAAGCCGCTGCGTTTGAGCTCCTGCTGCAACCGCTCGCTGCTGTTGCTCTCAAGGTACCCAAGTTCCGCGTAGTTCCACAGGTCGGTTGCCATGCTGATTGCAACATCGCGCCTGCTGTCTACCAGATCTGCCGGGGTTGGCGCGGCCGCGAACGCAACCAGGCACATGATCAGGCCAGATAAACCCACAGCGCCCGTAAAAATGCCTTTTCTCATGCCCAACCTTCAAACCCGCAAAGTGATCCTCGAAGATAAACCGCCTCGACCTGTTTATCGAGCAGACGTTCAGGTTTCATTCAGGTTGATCACCCTAGTTTGATCAGGTGCCGCTTTTTTAAGGCGCCGCCGCCACGTTCGAAGAGCGCAGGAAATGCCCGACAGAAAATGTCAGACAGGAGAGTATCACCATGAAAGCACGCCTCACTGCCATCCTCACCATTCTACCTTTTTACGCGTTTGCGTTGCCGCCAGAGGAGCATCAACCCGCCGGTGAGGCGGTCACCAGCATACCCAACGCAGGCCAGATCCTGGCTTTTTCAACCCTCGACCAGAAGCGCGTGGAAATATCGACCCAGGACAACCGGCAATACATTCTGACCCTGAACAGCAATTGCCAGCGTCTGCCGAATGCACGTCATGTCGCCATCAGTGCCACCAACGACACCATCTGGGCGGGCTTTGACTACATTACTGCAGACGGCATGCAATGCCGTATCGGCACGATCCAGAAATTGTAGATGTTAGGGCCCTATCCTGGAAACAACTGAGCAAAGTCGACGGTAAGGCTGGTCGGCCCGATGCCCGCAGACGCATGCCTTGTGCAACAGGTTTCAGTCAACCGATCGCCAAGCCAATATCGCGACACTGAACCCGTTCGGCTTCCCGCGGAAAGTCAGCGAGCTGCCTTGATTGACTGATTAATCCGAGTTGATAGACCGGCGCGGTCTCTCTCACCTGTGCGACTTCGGTCGCGTATCGATGCACTTCCAC
>JAQBYL010000142.1 GCA_027622495.1 Pseudomonadota bacterium | reverse complement strand
ATCCCAGCGGCTGAATGCTTTCACCAGACGCAAGCCCACCCGCCCGCTTTTTTCCGGGTGAAACTGCGTCGCAAAATAGTTGCCTTTGCCAAGCGCACAGGCGAATGGACCCTCATAGGTGGTGGTGGCATACACATCACTTTGATGGACCGGTTCCGGGTAGTAGCCGTGCACAAAGTAAAACTCATCGCCAGCTTCGATTTCTTCAACCAGGGGATGCGCTTTTACCGGAACCACCTCGTTCCAGCCCATGTGGGGGATTTTGAGATCACGCCGGTCGAGTCTGAAACGGCGCACCTGACCTTCGAGCAGGCCTAAGGTGGTGGTGTCGTTCTCTTCGGAATGGGTGAGCGATATCTGCAGACCCAGGCAGATACCCAGCACGGGTGTGCCACGTTGCAGAACCTCTTTGAGGGCCAGATCGAGGCCCGATGCAAGCAGACTGCGCATCGCCGGACCTGCCGCACCCACCCCCGGAAAGATGACGCGCTCGGCGCGCCGCACAACATCGGGATCATTGGTGATCACGGCATCCAGCCCGACTTCCGTGCAGGCACGCGCAACGCTGCGTAAATTCCCAGCGTCATAGTCGATGATTGCCGTCACCTTTCGTTTCCATGACTTCCTGAACGAGCGCGGATACTATCCCAACAGTTTTCAGAAAACCAAGGAGTCGGAGTGTCAGCCGGAGACTCAGCCGGTGTGGCCACCGGTGTCCTGGTGGTCAACCTCGGCACACCAGACGCGCCAGACATCGCCAGTGTGCGACGTTATCTGAATGAATTCCTGATGGACCCCTATGTCGTTACGCTGCCCTGGCCAGCGCGACGTCTGCTGGTGTCGGCTTTCATTCTGCCTTTTCGACCCAAACGCAGCGCGCAAGCTTATGCACGGATCTGGACCAGCGAAGGGTCACCGCTGCTGCTGCACTCGCTGCACTTTACTAAAGCGCTTGCTGCAGCAACGGGTCTGCCCTGCGAACTGGGGATGCGCTACGGCAAGCCCTCGCTTGCAAGTGCGGTGAACAGACTCGTCAACCGCGATGTTCGAAACATCCGCGTTCTGCTCATGTATCCACAGCACGCCGACTCGACCAGAGTCACCAGTATCGAGATGATCAAGCGCTGCACGCCGATTGGTGTGACCTGCACGTTTCTCTCGCCATTTTTTGACCGTAAAGGCTTTATCGCGAGCCTTGCCGGTCTAATCCGCAGCGCGCTGCCTGAATCGTTCGACCATCTGCTGCTGAGCTACCACGGCCTGCCGGAAGATCACATTCGACGCGCCGATCCGACCCGCAGTCGCTGCCTTGCCTCGGCCACCTGCTGCGAAACCCCGTCCGACGCCCACGCGACCTGCTACCGTCACCAGGTCCGCCGCACATCGGCTTTACTCGGCAAGGCGCTGGATCTGCCGGAGGGCAGAATGAGCGTCAGCTTCCAATCGCGGCTCGGTAGGCAGAAGTGGTTAGAACCTTATACAGATCAAATACTTAAAGAACTTCCTTCACAAGGAGTCAAGAATCTCGTGGTGGCTTGCCCTGCGTTCGTCGCAGACAATCTCGAGACGCTGGAAGAAATCGGCATGCAGGGACGCGAGACCTTCGAGCAGGCTGGCGGCGAAACGCTCACACTGATCCCCTGCCTCAACAGTGATCCTGAGTGGGTCACCACCGTGGCGCGGTGGTGCCTGAACGAAGACCTCAACAGCGATCAGACGGACTTCGCCAGATCTGAAACAGACGCGTAGAAACTCTGAACAAGAGGTTGCGCGAACATCGACTTTCGAGCGACAAAGCGCACCGGTCGGTTCAAACCCGATTTGTTCAACGCGATCAGCTGACGTTTCGCGACGCCAAGAGTTGCCGCAACACCAGCCGGTACCAAGCCATGGCCAAAACCGGCAATGGCCATCTGCGCCACCGTAAAGAAAGACTCGAGCGATACCTGCCGACGCAGGTTCAGGCGTTTCATGTCTTCTTCAATAGATGCCCAGGCGCCGGAGCGGGATTCAATAGTGATGACGTCCAGTTCATCGCCCACCTTGTAGCGGAGCGGTTTGAGGGACGAAGGCAGGATGACCATCGGTTCCAGACGGATGATCTCACTCAAGATGTCGGTGTCTGCATTAGAGGAACCGGTGCAGATGCCGATCATGTATTCCCCTGAACGGATTCGATCGAGCACAACGGGTGAGCGCTGCGCATGAAAGGTGAACTCCACCTCAGGCATCTCCTCGCGCACCCGGCCGAACAAACGCGCACCCCAACTGGCCAGGATTGCCTCAGAAACACCGATGATCAGTTTGCCTTTGCGCAGCGCATTGTCGGTCAGAAACACCTCGCGCAACTCAGAGATCAGCGGTCGTACTTTTTCGACGAGCTGAGTCCCATGATGGGTTAGAACCACCCGGCGACCATCCCGTTCGATCAGATCCCGGTCGTAGTACTTTTCCAGTGCGGCAATCCGTTTACTGACCGCCGACTGAGAAATTTTGAGCACCGTACTGGTCTCCATCATGGTGCCGGTTTTCGACAGGGTGACCAGCGTCTCCAGGTTTTCCAGCATAATTCAAACTCATTCCACAGACGCGTTAATTATATTCCTTTGATTCGCTTTTTTCATAGGTTGAGCGTCTCTACACTCACGCACCATGCAGATCTTTGCCGTCATTCTCGCCAGCGTGTTCGCCACCAGCATCCTTTCCGGTGTGCTGGGCATGGCGGGCGGCATGATTCTGATGGCAATCCTGGTCTCAACCCTGAGCGTTGCGGCGGCGATGATGTTGCACGGTGCAGTGCAGGCAACCTCCAACGGTTCGCGCGCATGGTTTCTGCGCGAGCACATACAGTGGCGGATCCTGCCCCTGTATGCGGCCGGTGCTGCTGCTGCCGTGGCCGGTTTTTCGCTGTTGAGTCTGGTCCCGGATCCCGCGGTCGTGTTGATATTGGTCGGTGCATTTCCGTGGCTTGCCAGACTGAATCAGCGGCTGGCCGGGCTCGATGTCACCCGCGGTCCAACGACATTTATCTGCGGCGTCACGGTTACCAGCGCTCAGTTGCTGGCTGGGGCATCAGGTCCGATCCTCGACGTGTTCTATCTGAACACGCCGTTGACGCGTCACCAGATCATCGCAAGCAAAGCGCTGACGCAAGCCATCGGGCACATCCTCAAACTGGTTTACTACGGTCTGATTATTGGTGTGACAGAAGATATACCGGCCTGGTTTTACCTCGTCGCCATGCTCACGGCGATTGGCGGAACGAGGGTCGGCACCCGTCTGCTCGATCGCCTGGACGACGCCCGGTTTCGCAGGATCAGCAGTTGGATCATTCTGCTGATCGCAACCGTCTGCCTGCTCAAGGGCTTGCGTGACCTGTTGTTCGGTGCCTGAAAAAAGAGTGCCCGGTTACTCTTTAAACGTCACAGAGGTTTGACCACGAAAAGCAGATCCCCCACATTCACCTGCTGACCGTTCGCCATATTGATCCGCGTGATCTCAAACTTGCCCGCGGCCGCATAGACTTCTGCATCTGAATTGAAGTCGCTAAGACGCAGCGGCGAGAATATTTTCATCGCTTCGAGTTGACCGATGGTGTCGTCGACACCGATCACATCACCCACATGAACAAACGGTGGCTCAGAGGGCGTTGGTGTGGTGTAGAAAATCGCCGTGGTGGGTGACAGGACTTTGAGTTCATCGCTGTCTTCGATGCGAATGGCTTCCAGATCGATCTCGCCCGCCTGCTCACCGGCCGATGCATCTATTTCACTGATCAGTGCTGCGGTGTTAATACGGCCAAGCAGCTCGGGCAGATAGTTGGTGTCGTATTTGCCATCGCGGAAAACCTTGTCCTTCAGCACCGTTTGAAGCAACGGTATGTTAGTACAGATGCCGGTGATTTTGACCCGGCTGAGATAGACACTGAGTTTGTTGATGGCGCTTTCGCGGGTCTCTGAATGAACGATGATCTGCGCGACCATGCTGTCATAATAAGGCGAGACAAACTTGTTATCGGCAACGGATGCAATGACTTCAACCCCGGCTTCTTCCGGGAACCGTGCACGAACAACGCGGCCAGGGTGCGGCTTGAACGTGACACCGCCGTCGCTTCCGAGCTGCAGGCGCTCTGCGTTGATCCGCGCTTCGATTGCGTAGCCATTCTTTGCCGGTTGAAGCTCGGCGATCGATTCACCGGCCGCAATCCGGAACTGCTCACCAACGATGTCGACACCAGATACCCACTCGGTGACAGGATGTTCAACCTGCAGACGCGTGTTCATCTCCATGAAATAGATCGCGTCGGAGTCCAGGTCATAAATGAACTCAACGGTCCCTGCGCCGATATATTTGACCTCGTCTGCCAGGGCTGCGCTGTGCGCAAGAACCGACGCCTCGAGATGCGGCGGCAACATGGTGGAACTGGATTCCTCGAACACCTTCTGTTTGTCGCGTTGAACGCTGCAGTCCCGCAACCCCAGCACCTTGGTATTGCCGTGATGATCGCGTAACAACTGCACTTCGATATGTCGCAGTGAGGTTACATACTTTTCCAGGTATACGTCGCCGTTGCCGAACGCAGCGCGCGCCTCGGCGGTCACGCGATGAAACAGCTGCTGAAACTTACTGGCGTTTTCGACCACCTGTATGCCTTTTCCACCCCCCCCGTGGACAGCTTTGATCAGCACCGGATAACCAATCTGTTCGGCAACGTCTGCTGCACGCTCAGCGCTGGTTAGAATCCCGTGGCTGCCGGGAACCACTGGCACCTTGAGACGCAAGGCGGTGTTGATGGCATTGGATTTGTTGCCCATCGTATCCATGCTGCTAACCGGTGGACCGATGAAGTTGATCCCGTGTGCGCGGCACAGTTCGGCAAACTGTGAGTTTTCTGAAAGAAAACCGATGCCCGGATGCAACGCATCCACTCTCTGGTGTTCAGCAACGTTCAGCACGCTCATTGCATTGAGGTAGCTTTCATCCGGCGTGTTACCGCCGATGCACACCACCTCATCGCGATCGGTCAACTGATCCACTGCTGCGGATTCCATATCCGGGTCGGACTGCACCAGAACAACTTCCAGCCCACGGGCCTGTGCGACGCGGATGAGCTTGGCCGCGGTACAGCCACGAGCATGAATCAGCACGCGCTTGATCGGCCGCACCAGTTCTGCCTCTGAATATTTTGGTCTTCGGGCAACTACCGCCAGCGGTTGCTGAATGAGCGAACCTGACATGATGCGTTCGACCACACCAAACACAGTCTCAGAGGGCACCGGGATGTTTTCGTCGATCTTGCGCAGTTCTATGTCCAATTCCGGCTGAAACGGATTCTGCACCAACCCCTGCATGGACCCTTCGTTCTGGCTCAGGTAGTTCGACAACATGGAGTTCAACGGGAGGTTGGACGGCACAACGATCTGGCCGGCAAACGGCATGCTGGTGCCGGAGAGGTAGTACGTCTGCACCAGCGGATGAGTAACAAAGCTCGCCTGCGCACCACCGGTACAATCGCCATAACCGAAAACGATCACAGGCAGATCGTGATCGCGTACAAACCGGGTGATTCGGTCATTGACCGCCGCCATAGAGAACAGCGCCCCTGCTCCTTCCTTGGTCTGCATACCACCAGACGAGATAAAACAGATGACTGGCAGATGCTGTTCAGCGCACTCAACCAGCAGACGGCAGAATTTTTCGGCACTGGCCATGTCGAAAGCACCCGCCTGAAAGGCCTGATTCGACAGAACCACACCGGTCATGAAGCCTCGATCGCCGGTTTTGAAGTTGGCAATACCCGTGATCACGCCGCAAGGCGGACGGTTGGCATTCAGCGCGGCTTCGATGCTCAGACGAAAGCCGGGAAAACCGCAGGGGTCGGCGCTCATCAGATCGCCGAATTTTTCTTCCCAGCCGGTAAAGAACATTTCGATAAAGTCTTCGTAGCTGACCCGGTTCTGACTTGCCATACCACGCAGTACGTTCTGCATCAACAGATCGCGATAAGCGATGTTCAGACGGTTCCAGAAATCCTTTTTCCGCCCGATATTTTTCGGCGCAATTTTACCCTGGTAAGCCTTGCCACCCCGTTTTGCGTGAATAAATGAATTGAGCAGTGTTTCAAACAGGTTGGTGACCACCACAAACAAGGTGTCGGACAGGTGCGGAAAGGAAACCTTTTTCCACTCTTCGACTGCGCGAAAGAACTCGTCGCCCTTTGGAATGGCCAGCAGTCTCAGGTACCAGTCCTGCATCTGCTCACGCAGGATCTCAGTAACATCTTTGCCGTGCGATGTGTCGGCCTTTATCGTCCCAAGGGTTAGTCCTTGCGCCGCGAGCGAAACGGTGGTGTCCAGCAGCTTGGCCAGAGAGTCCTCAGACAGCGCCTGTGTGGATTGCGCCTCTTCGGCAACCACATCCAGGTTGGCAATGATCTGATCGTAAACCGAATCAAACAGCAGCAGATTCTGCGATTCCTTTACAAAGTCGTCACGCAGATCGTCATCGATCAATATGTCCAGCACCGTAAGTTCGTTGAACGGTGTGGTGGTGCTGTCTGTGGTCCGTGGGTTTATGTGCCTGCCGTAGCGCTGCTGCAGCAGTTCGCGATTGTAGGCAATCTCGCTTTTTCCGGGGTCAGCCGTAATGGCTGGCGCAAGGTAGGGAATCAGGTCACCACCGGTTAAGGCCAGGTTCAGTTCGGAGGTGAGCTGGCTTGAAAGGTATGCGTCCGACTTGTCTGTAGTGCCCCCGTCGGCAAGGAGCTTCTTACCGGTGTAACTGAACCGGCTGCGAAGAACGTCGAACGCCAGTGAATCAACGCGAAGTGTTCTGATCATTGCGCGCGGCTCGCTGATATCGGACACACGCAACAGCTGCCCGATGTCTTCATGGTGTTCCAGAACATCAGAAAGCGCACGCAGATTGCCAACCGATTCTGCCTTCCAGCGGTTATACAGGAACACACCGATCGCAGTGATCAGATTGGTCCGCGCAGTTTCATAATTCTTTTTCGGTTCACCGAAAATAAACTGAGCAATACGTCCGCGTTCGTCGTGGACAGCCTGCTTCTTTTCGTTGAAGTTTTTCCAGGCTTTTGACAACGCCTCGTCGTAGACCACTTTGTCCGGGTCCTGCAGCCACTTCAGAAAAGTCTGCCGTCGCTCCAGATCAGCCCGGATGTCCATCTCGCCGCGTGGCAGCTCCTGATCTGCCAGACGACCATAAGCCTGCACAGTGGTGGCTTTGATCCTCTGCCGCACCTTCAGGTAGCGCAGGTAGCGGAACGCCACCCCGAACACATTCAGATATTCCGTGGGGTTCTTTGTGAGGTTGAGCGAGGCTTTGGTCTGCATGGCTTTGAGCTGCGCAGACGGTTTGAGATAGCGGCCCAGGCTCTCGCGGTAATGTTCCATGATGTAGGGATTGTCGGCGACAAATTCGGCGGTGCGTTTTTCGATCGTGGCGATCGCTGACACAATCGCAAGCCGCAGGTTAGACACATCTTCATCAAGGGGGGAATAGTCGATCACCCCGTCGATGTTGCCCTGCATGTACAACTCGAACGGCGACAGACCCACGTATTTGGCACACTCCTGCCAGGACAGGTTCAGACGTCGCGCAATGCTGGCAAGCGACTTCGGCTGAATGGTGCTGAACACACCATCCCGAACCGACAGGATCATGTTGCTGGCCGCAAGCGGTATGGCCCCGCCCGAATAACCGATGCCGAAGATGACGCCCACATTCGGCACATCCACATTGCTGGCTTCGGCGATCAGGCGCGAGATGCTGTGCGCCTGGTTCTTTTTGTTAGCTTCCTCGGTTGCGTTCGCCCCCGGGGTGTCCATGAGGGTGACGATGGGGATCCGTCTTCTCGAGAAGAGCTCAATCTGGTCCGCCGCCATGAGGTGATGTTCCGGCATCCAGATGCCGTTCTCGACAGCGCGGTCCTGAGCGATAAAGCCAACGCTTCGCAGATCGCCGTTGATCTCGAGTTCCAGGGTTGCAGTGAAGAACGGTCCAGCTGAGTGCTCCTCGACCACGCGACCCAGCCGTCGAATCACACCGGGTGCCGCAGGCCGGGTCAGTTCCTCAGCGGGGACAACCACCGTCTCGATATAGGAATCGATGTCGAGGTTGCTCAAGCCGTCGAAGCGACGCCTGATCTCTGCACGATTCAGCGTTCCCGGTAACAGTTCTTTCTGACTGCTCGGGAACAAGGAGAAATCCTGAGCAAGGTTTTCGGCGATTAAAAAGAGCCGATTACCCTCTATAACTTGTTTATCCAAGGTACTGAGATCTGGGTGTAGAATGCGGCGTTACTCTAGCTATTTGCCTTTCCTTAATCAACGACGGTACCTCAAGTCCAAAAATGAACAAACTGACCTGCACGGTCCTTACCGTTTCTGACTCACGAACCCCTGAAAACGACACATCCGGTGATCTTCTCGTCAAGTTGCTGGAGGCGGACGGTCACACCTTGTATGCCCGGCAGATTGTCAAAGACGACGTGTATCAGATCCGGGCGGTTGTCTCAAACTGGATCGCCGACCCTTCGGTGAACGCCATTCTGACTACTGGTGGCACCGGTTTTACCGGCCGCGACAGCACGCCAGAAGCACTGATCCCCCTTTTTGACAAGCATGTGGAGGGTTTTGGTGAGCTGTTCCGTCAGGTTTCTTATGGCGAGATCGGCAGTTCCACCATTCAATCCCGCGCGGTTGGCGGACTCGCGAACGCAACGCTGATCTTTGCTCTGCCGGGCTCGAACAATGCGGTGCAGACCGGCTGGACCAAAATCCTGAGCAAACAGTTCGACATCACCAACAAACCCTGCAACTTCGTTGAACTGATCCCACGCTTCGCAGAACAGCGCTGAGGCGCGCCCATTGGCACGCCGTTGAGCGCATGGGGTAGAATCGCTTCGATTCAATGATCAGAGAAAATATCGTGTCCGAGACTGCCTACGTGGTATCTGCTGCCCGAACGCCCATTGGCAGCTTTCAGGGTGCCCTTGCCTCAATGACTGCACCACAACTCGGTGCCCATGCCATCCGAGGCGTTCTTCAAGACGTCAATGACACGCAAATTGACGAGGTGTTGATCGGTAATGTGATCAGCGCCGGCCTCAAGCAGGCCCCTGCCCGCCAGGCCATGCGCATCGCCGGTTTGCCCGACAGTGTTGCTGCAACCACCATCAACAAGGTTTGCGGCTCCGGGATGAAGGCGACCATGATCGCCGCCGATCTGATCCGGTCGGGATCTGCCGGCTGTGTCATCAGCGGCGGCATGGAAAGCATGACCAATTCACCTTATCTACTGGCCGGGGCGCGCTCCGGCATGCGCATGGGCCACAGCGAAACCAAAGATTCCATGTTTCTCGATGGCCTGGAAGACGCCGAAACCGGCGGCTCGATGGGTTCGTTTGCCCAGAGCACCGCAGACTTTCACCAACTCACCCGCCAGGCGATGGATG
>JAQBYL010000141.1 GCA_027622495.1 Pseudomonadota bacterium | reverse complement strand
ACCGGGCCCTGATCGTCAACGCAGCTGAAATCACTCAGGCGCGACGCGACCTGCGGGGTCGCTATGCAATCACGCTTCGTTCCCGACCTGAGGTGCTGCGTACCAGCCAGGCATACGCTCACCTCTTCCGCCAGATGTGACTTTCTTAAGGGGGTGCGTTGGCCAGGTCTTCACGAAGATGGCGCGCCGCCAGGAACAGGTGCACCACCGACCAGGTCATTGCCGCCGGTATCAGGTAGAGCATGGCATAGCGTAGTGAATCCACCCCCAGCGATGGCTCCAGATAGTCACTCAGTACACCAACCAGCCAGGGGCCCATACCGAGGCCGATGATGTTCAGTACGAAAAACAGGATTGCCGACGCAAGGGCACGCATGCGCAAGCCGACCAGGCCGTGTGTGATGGCCAGAGTGTTGCCCAGGTATACGTTGAATAGAATGCCGGGGACGATAGACAGGATCAGCGCAACGTAGCGATCATCGACCAGGTAAACAAACACCATGAAAGGCAGGCAGATGACCCCGGTCAGCGCCGGTAGCCACATGTGCCAGCGTTTGTCTTTGACGGCTAACCTGTCGGCGAACAGGCCACCCAGAAACACCCCCACTGCGCCGCCTGCACCCATGATCAGCGCAAGCCAGGTACCCAGTTCACCGGTGGTCATTTCGTGGCTTCGGATCATGAACGAGGCCGTCCAGTTGCTGGTGCTGTAGCCGGCGAAGGCGTTCAGCGCGGCACCCAGGGTCATGTGGCGAAAGGAGTTTCGTGACCACAACAGTTTGAGCACATCGATCATCGGGATCGCATCTTGAACGGTGCGATTCTCCGACAGGCCGCGGATCGGCTCGGCCAGCGTGAAGCGAACCACCGCAGCCATGATGATCCCGGGCACCCCCACCACCAGGAAGGCGGTACGCCAACCGAAGTATTCGTTGAGCCAGCCGCCTAACAGGAAGCCAAACAGAATGCCGAAATTGACGCCAGTTGAGTAGAAGGCCAGCGCGGTCGCGCGACTCTTGACCGGGAATATGTCCGAGATGATCGAGTGCGCGGGGGGACTTCCACCAGCTTCACCTACACCAACGCCGATCCGGGCGAACAGCAGCTGAATGTAGTTCTGTGCATAACCGCTGAGCGCGGTCATCAGACTCCACAGGCCGATGGCCATGGAGATGATGTTGCGTCGATTACCCTTGTCTGCCCAGCGCGCAATGGGGATGCCGAAGGACACGTAGAAAATGGCGAACGCAAACCCGGTCAGAAGGCCCAGTTGACTGTCAGACAAAAACAGTTCTTCCCGGATCGACTCCTGAAGAATTGACAGCAGCTGCCGGTCAATGAAGTTGAAAGCATAAACAACCGTCAGCACACCGAGGGCGTAGTACTTGACGTTTGTGCGGGCGTAGGGATCGACCTGCCCGCCGGGCTGCTGGGGTTGCTGCGCCACAAAAAGTTACCTCGAGGGGTTAAAAATAATGCGCCCGGTGGTCTGTCGATTGGCCAGACGCTTGAGTGCGTCCGGTAAACCGGTCATGCCGATCGTACCGCCGACCAGCGGTGAGATGCGGCCATCGAGCAACATCTGATGCAGTTCGCCATAGCATCTTTTAAAGGGTGTCTGATCCGGATGACTGCGGTAGCCGCCCATGTGCACGCCCACCACAGAGTAGTTCTTGACCAGCGCATGGTTGGCAGGCGCTGACGGTATGACACCACTGGCAAAACCAATAACCAGCAGCCGGCCTTCCCAGGCAACGAGCCTGCGAGCGACATCAAAGTAAGCCCCACCCACCGGGTCGTAGACCACATCGACGCCACGTTTGTCGGTCATCTGCATCACCCGGGCATACAGGTCTTCGCTGTTGTAGTCGATCACCTCATCGGCACCCAGATCCCGGCATACGGAAACTTTGTCGGCACCCCCGGCAGCAGCCACTACCCAGCAGCCGTGGGCCTTTGCCAGATCGATGGCCGCCGAACCCACACCGCCAGCACCAGCCAGCACCAGAACTGTTTCGCCCGCTTTGAGATTGCCGCGAAGATGCAGGCCGAACCAGGCAGTGCCGTAGGTCACGTGCATGGCACTGGCCTTCATCGTGGACAGACCGTCAGGCAGAAGTTGAGCCTGGGCCGCGGTGATGATCGCTTGTTCGGCATAGCCGCCGAACGGTCCGGTTGTTGGCCCGACCACCCGCGCACCGACCTGTATCTTGCTTTCGGGCCCCGCGGCGGTGACAACACCGGCGGAGTTCATGCCTGGGGTAAATGGCAGGGCGAGCTTAACCTGGTAACTGCCCTGGCACTGCAGGATGTCGGCAAAATTGAGATCGGTTGCATCCACCCGGATGCGGATCTGCTCAGGTCCGGGCTCGGGTAAAGCGACTTCCCTCAACGCAAGGTTGTCCCACGGGTCACCCAGGCGGGTGAGTTGCCAGGCTTGCATGTTCAACCGCCGAAGAAACGTCTTGGATTGTCGACGAAGAGGGTATTGATGGTGGCTTGCGACACGCCCATTTCCATAAGGTCAGGAATGACGTGCTTCTTCATATACAGAAATTGATCGGGGTTGCCTTTGGTGAAGTCATGTTCCTTCGGGATCGATCCGTCCGGCTGCTCGTTATGGATGTGCAGGCAGATGCAATCGTGAGCCGGGCACAGCCGTTCCGCCCAGCCTTTGTCGATGAGCGCTTTCATGGTCACCGTTCGCATGTGCGGACTGACGAAACGACCGGGATACCGATCCAGGCCCAGGTAACAGCCCTGATCAAGGATCCAGGTCAGGTATTCGAGGTCAGTGGTGTCGTTGGAGTGATCGATTTTTACTTTGGTGAGATCAACGCCTTCTTCTTTGAAGATCTTGATCTGCCGTCGTGCAACCTGACCGGTGGGGTAGGAGTGCACCATGATCGGCAGGCCGGTTTGAACGTGCGCCCGCGCCACTGCCCGTGCCATAGTCTCAAGTGGTGCGGTGACCCCTTCAAAGACTGCGGCGCACTTTAAGATCCCGGCGCGGATGTCGGTGCCGCGAAAGCCTTCTTCAATATCGCGGACGAATTCACGGGCCATCTGATTGACCCCGACCCCCCACATGAAACGCGGTACATCGAGCCACCAGCCGGTCACGTTGATGATGTTGACACCGGAAGCCTTCGACACCGTCTTCAGGAGGGTGGCCTTGCGGCCGAGGTCAAAGGTGGTGGCGTCCACCATGGTGTCGACGCCGCCTGCCTTGGCCTTTTTCAGACATTCGATGGCGCGGCTCTCCGGATCTGGCCCGAGCAGATCGGGGTAACTGTCCCACAGCCCGCTGGCACTGACCATGACGTGCTCATGCATCAGGGTAAACCCGAGATCCGCGGCGCTGATTGGTCCCAGCACCGAATTGATTGTGCTCATCTGTCTCCCCTGTTAACGCAAGGCAAGTGGCGGTTGTTTATCTCCCCAGATCCGCACGCCCAGATCCGTATGAAAAGACCGCGATGCGGACAACCTGGATGAATCCTAGCGGTTCGGCCGGCGATCTAAAAGCGCTTCGTCGCTTCGCATGACCAGGCGGGTTGTCTACACTTGGGCAACAATCACCTGGCAACACGAAGTTGGAGACAGATATGGCAGGGTTCAGACCGGGATCTGTGCTGGGCGCGGGCCTGCTGTGCGGATTGCTTTGTTTTTCGCCCTCGCTCTTTGCAAAAAACGTGATTCTGATCATAGGGGATGGCATGGATGATCATCAGATCATCAGATCACCATCGCCAGGAATTATCTGAAGGGGGCGAGCGGCCGTCTCGCCATCGATCAGATGGCGCTGCGCAGTGCAGTCCAGGTCCTGACAGTGAGTGAATCTGTGCCAGGTCTACCCGTGTACGTGGCGGATTCTGCAAACAGTGCAACGGCCATGGCCACCGGCCAGGTCACCAGCCGTGGCAGGATTGCAACCACCGCCGGATCGGATCAGGACCTGCCCACCATTCTGGAACTTGCGCACGCGCAAGGGTTGCGCACGGGTGTGGTGACCACCTCGAGCATCACCGATGCGACGTCGTCATCGTTCATGGCTCACGTCAGTCTGCGTGGCTGCGAAAACCCGACCGAAATGGTGAACGATGAACTTGACGCGGAGGCGAGGGCTGAAGAGGTGTCTGATTGTCGCGCTGATCTCAAAAGCAATGGCGGGCTCAATCTCGGAGCAGATTGCCGAAGGCTCAGTAGAGGTGGTCCTGGGTGGCGGCCTCGAACACTTTGACATGCCCACCGAGCAGGGTAACCAGACAATCCTCGATCTGGCACGCGCCAACGGCTACCAGGTGGTGAATCGGCTGCCCGACCCAGCGGTTGCACAAGCTGCTTCTGATCAGACCAATAGCCGCTGGTTAGGCCTCTTCGCCTCGAGCCACCTGCCGGTTAAATGGCGCGGCAGCCAGGACCGGAAAGCTGAAAAACCTGCCCCCAGTCTGTTGAACCGGCTGAACGGCATGATCGGCGAGGTAACACTACCGCTGCCCATGACCTGCGAACCGAATCCACTTTATGCTGGCACACCCGCCCTGGTTGAACTCACGCGTTTTGCCATCGACCAACTCAAAGGATCTGAGCAGGGGTTTGTTCTGGTGGTTGAATCAGCTTCCATTGACAAGCAATCACACGAACGCAAGGCCTGTGGTCAGATCGGTGAACTCGAGCAGCTTGATGACACGGTTGCCCTGGCCCTCGAGTTCGCTGCGAAAGATGCCGACACACTGGTGCTGGTGACCGCCGATCATGGGCAGGCGGCGCAGCTGGTTCCGGAGCAGAGCCTCTTTACCGGCTTTGGTGTGCCGGTTTATTCACCCGGCTACATCGTCAGGTTGAAAACACCTGAAGGCGCCCTGATGGCAGTGAACTATGCGACCAACGACTTCTTTGTCGAGGAGCATACGGGTGTGCAGGTGCCGCTGTTCGCGAATGCTGCAGGCGTTGGTGCGATCCCCACGCTGATCAACCAGCACGATCTCTACGGCATCATGATGACGTTTCTCGGGCTGGATCACTGAGCAGCAGATAGGTCGCGGTGAACTTGCCGCCATTACCGCCTGGGTGAGTCTGTTTGTTACCGTGGTCTGCCTGAGTCTCGGGCAGGTTACGTTGCACAGGGCGGCGCGTAAGGCACGCGAGGTGTGGCTGAGTGAAGCCTATGGTGTTCAAATCTTGGGCTTGCGATCTACTGTGATCGTCGCTCCGCACAAGGTCGGTCTTAGTTTTCGAGGGTATTTCAGACATGATATTTCATCAGATCAGAACACCAAACGGCTGCCAATCCTACCTTCTGGGTTGCCGGTCAAGTTGCGCTGCGATCATTGTGGATCCCGAGTTGAGTCTCATGGCGCGCTACCAGGCGCTTGCCGTCCAGGAAGGGCTGGTGCTGCGCTATCTGCTCGACACCCACACCCATGCCGATCATTTTTCTGCCACACACGAGATGGCCAGAAAGTCCGGTCTGCCGGTCATCATGCACCGTCGCAGCCCGGCGCCATTTGCCGACATGCGCGTCGACGATGGCGAAATGCTGATTGTCGGGGAGCTGCGTCTGTCGATCATGCACACCCCCGGTCATACGGCGGACTCCATGTGTATTCTGGTGAACGACCGAATCCTCACTGGCGACACGCTGCTGATCGGCGGGACCGGCCGCACCGATCTGCCGTCGGGTGATCCTGATCAACTGTATGACAGTCTGTTCAACGGTATTCTCAATCTGGATCCTGCGCTGCTGGTGTTTCCCGGGCACATCTATGCGGATCGAACCCATACGACCCTTGGGGAAGAACTGGCCAGCAACCCGCGTCTGCAGAAAAAAGAGCGCAGCGATTTTGTTGATCAGATGCGGCGTCTCGATCTGCGCATGCCGACTCATCTCACAGAGGCACTGAGAACCAACATGAGTGGCGGCAAAACCGTGGCACAGATGCTTGCAGAAGCGGCCAACAAAGTGTCGTTCATGTCGATGGAGGAAGTTCAGCGTCGGATCACCTCAGGTGAGCATGACATCGTTCTTCTCGATGTACGGGAGCGTGATGCCTATGCCCAGGCCCACATACCCGGGGCGGTGTTTCTACCGCGTGGACAGCTTGAACTGCGTGTCAACGATGTTCTGTCGGACCCCACCCAGCGTGTGGTGGTGTACTGCGAGGTAGGCAAGATTTCCACCCTGGCGGCAGCGACGCTGAAGGATCTGGGTTTCGGCCGGGCTGTGGCACTGGACGGTGGCATTGCTGGCTGGAAGGAACATGGCTATCCCACCGAGAGTTCCCCCAGCGCCTGATGGTCTGGTCACCCCGGCTTGGGGGGTCGCCTGCTTTAAGGGTATTCTTGGCGCCTCAAATTTTTCCGCAGGATGTCCAATGAAAGGGACCGTACACTATGAAGCGCGCGACAATGTCGCGCTGATGACCATCGATAATCCGCCGGTCAACCCGCTGTCCAGCGGCGTTCGCGCAGGCCTCTTTGAGGGGGTCAAAAAAGCGCTTGCAGACGATTCCATCGACGCCATTGTGGTGACCGGTGCGGGCCGTGCCTTCATCGCTGGTGCAGATATTTCCGAATTCGGCGGTGAGCAGGTCGGACCCGGTCTGCATGAAACCCTGACGATGATGGAAAACAGCACCAAACCCATTGTTGCTGCGCTCAATGGCACTGCCTTTGGCGGTGGTCTGGAAGTCGCATTGTGCTGCGACTACCGCGTTGCAGCTCCAACTGCCCCGGTGGGTCTGCCGGAAGTAAAGCTCGGTCTGCTTCCTGGAGCCGGCGGTACCCAGCGTCTGCCTCGGTTGATCGGTGCAGAAAAAGCGTTGAATTTCATTCTGTCTGGCGACCCGATCATGGCGCCGGATGCCCTGGCTCTCGGCATTGTCGATGGCGTATTTAAAGGCGATATCGTTGCCGCCGGCATCAAGTTTGCAAAAGACCTTGTCGCCAAAGGCAGCCCTACCCGCAAGATACGCAACGAAACAGCCGTGATTGAAGCTGATCGTGCTAACCCGCAGATCTTTGCCGATGCACGCACCATGGCTGCACGTCGCATGCGTGGCCGGTTCGCACCCGAGATGATCATTCAGTGCGTTGAAGGGGCGGTGAACTCAAACGATTTTGACGCAGGTCTTCAGATTGAGCAGGTCTGTTTTCGTCAGTGCATGAACCACCCGCAACGTGGTGCGTTGATCCACTTGTTTTTCAGTGAACGCGAAGTGGGCAAGATCCCCGATGTACCAAGAGACACGGTGAAGAAACCGATCAAGAGCGCGGCGGTGATCGGCTGCGGCACCATGGGTGGTGGCATCTCCATGAGTTTTGTCAACGTCGGTATTCCTGTCACGGTTCTTGAAATGAACGACGAAGCGCTCAAGCGTGGTCTCGGTGTCATCAAGCGCAACTACGACATTCAGGTGCAGCGCGGACGCATGACTGCCGAAGAAGTAGACAAACGCATGAGCCTGCTCACCGGCACCACGGACTATGCCGACCTGAAACACGCAGACGTGATTGTCGAAGCGATATACGAAAACATCGATGTGAAGGTTGAAACCTTCAAGAAACTGAATGAGGTGGCCAAGGCTTCAGCAATTCTGGCGAGTAACACGTCGGGTCTGGACATCGACCGCATGGCCCAGGCAACCAGTCGCCCACAGGATGTGGTCGGGATGCACTTTTTCAGCCCGGCAAACATCATGAAGCTGCTCGAGGTAGTACGCGGCAGTGTAACCAGCATCGAGACTATTGCGACGGTGATGGACCTGGGCAAACGAATGAACAAGATCGCCGTGCTGTCCGGTAATGCGCCGGGGTTCATTGGCAATCGCATGCTCGGTCAGTACACCCGCCAGGCGGGTGAGATCATTCTGCAAGGGGCAACGCCCTATCAGGTGGACTCTGTCATGAACAGTTTTGGCATGCCCATGGGGCCGTTCCAGATGGCGGACCTGGTAGGCCTGGATCTTGGCTGGCGCGCCCGCAAGCTTGCAGGTGTTGCGCCGGAAGATGTGCCGATCACCGCCAGGGTCGCCGACAAGCTGTGTGATATGGAACGATTTGGTCAGAAAACCAATCGTGGCTATTACATCTACAAGGAAGGCAGCCGTGCAGGTCAGGCTGATCCGGAAGTGGTCGCAATTGTGGAACAGACATCAAGCGAACTCGGCATCGACCGTCAGGCGGTTGATGATGACGAAGTGCTGAAGCGTTGTTTGTATCCGCTTGTTAACGAAGGGGCGCGGATACTCGAAGACGGTATCGCCCTGCGCCCCTGTGATATCGACATCGTGTATATCAATGGTTACGGCTTTCCGGAAGTTACCGGTGGCCCCATGTTCTGGGCCGACCAGCAGGGCCTTGGCAACGTTCTGGCAGACATCCGCCGCTATGGTGAGATCTACGGCGGTGACGCCTGGAAACCAGCACCGTTACTTGAAAAACTGGTTGCCGAAGGCAAAGGGTTCGCCAGTCTGCAGGGCGGCTGATCTGCTTAAGCGACGCGTTCAAAACCCGGGATCTAACCTGGCAGAAGTGAAAGGCTGGTTTCGGTCAGCGTTTTTCCGTCGCGCACGAGCCCCATGGCTGACCAGGTTGTGATGTCGCCGGGTTTTCCGCTGCAGACTACGGTGAACGCGTCATCCCAGAAAATCGGCCGACGGAAGTAGATGCCCATTTCAAAGGAGTTGGGCGGACAGACCCGCCACAGGGCAGCGTTCAGGTAGTGCACGCCCATGCCGCCGCCGATGATGGGTGCGCGGAAACCGGCTTTATTGGCGGCCTGCATGTCGTAGTGAATGCTGTTGCCTTCCGAGCTGTAGCCGACCACCTGGTCCGGGGTCAGCTGATGTCGATCGAGAACCGCTGCCGTCTCGATGTCTTCGATGGCGGGAGGTGGCCGTTCTCCAGCGCCTCGGGCGGTAGCATTGGGATCCGGTTTCAGCGATATACGAGGGGTGCTCAGAACCCGTGCGTGGGACGCGTCCTCGAACCACACGTCGGTGGTAACGCGCAACCCCCGCGGTACCGGTACAACATCGGTGATTATGCCGCGGACCGTCAGTGCCTCATCAAGGATCGCGGGTCGGTGCTGGATCAGGTGCTGAAGCATATTTACGTTACCTTCTGCGCTGATTCCGCTGTTCACACCGGCGCGGATGCCGATGCCGATGAAGAACGCCGGATCCACCTGGTCAGCGAAAGTGCTGGGATCGATACCACACGCACCCAGATGGGTTTCCTGAAATTCCCGGCTGACGCTGATCGTGTCAGTGATGAATTCAAACCCGACGGTGGGCTGGTGCCAGGGTTCGGGCATGGGGCTACTCCTTGTAAATTGGCGAAAGCTAAAACCAGAAGTTAGATCCTGAGAGATGGATTTTCCAGCTTCGGTTGGCCCGCTTTGTCACATCGAGCGATCTGATCAATAATAGAAGCGCTCTTTGAGGGGGAAACCATGTCGGAAGCCGTCGACACATCTGCGCTGCAGCACAACGTTAAAGTCGCCCCCTTGAGTCCCG
>JAQBYL010000140.1 GCA_027622495.1 Pseudomonadota bacterium | reverse complement strand
TCGCGGCGCGCGACTGGTCGAATCAGCAGGGATTGCCCGGTGCTGAGGTGTCGGCCTCCAATGCCTGGTCGCGTCTGCGGGCTACCGTGGATGTGCACAACGATCCAGGTACGTTCACCAGTCTGATCGGTTGGGAATGGAGCTCGACCCCAGGGGGTGCGAATCTGCATCGGGTGATTGTCAGCGATGCCGACGGTGACGCTGCGGCGCAGTTTTCACCGCTGTCTTCGGTGGTGAGTCCGTATCCAATCGATCTGTGGAAATGGCTGGACAAGACCAGTCTCGCTACAGGCATCGACTTCGTTTCGATCCCTCATAATTCTAACCTGTCGAAGGGGTTCATGTTTTCGGCAACCGATCTGCGCGGCGAACCTGTGAATGAAGAATATGCCGAGCTGCGCAATCGGTGGGAGCGCCTGGCAGAAGCCACCCAGATCAAGGGAGATTCAGAAACGCATCCTGCTTTGTCACCGGAGGATGAGTTTGCTGATTTCGAGCACTATCCGTTCTATCTGCAGCAGTTACCTGAGGAGTTCAAACCGACACCGGCCGATTACATCCGCGGTGGTCTGAAAAATGGTTTGCTGCTCGAGCAGACGCTGGGGGTCAATCCGTTTCAATTCGGGCTCATCGGGTCAACGGATTCACACACCGGTCTTGCATCGGCAGAAGAGCCGAACTTCTGGGGCAAAATGGCCCACGATTCGGTTCCCGAAACCAAGCAGCAGGATGCTCTGGCTGTGGGCCCCACTGGTTGGACCATGCAGGCAGCCGGTCTGGCCGCGGTATGGGCCGACGACAATACACGCAGTGCGATCGTTGGCGCCATGCGCAGACGGGAAACCTATGCAACCACGGGGCCGCGTATCGGCCTGCGTCTGTTTGCGGGTTACGACTTCACCGAGCAGGATTTGATGCGGCTGGATTTCGCGACGAACGGTTATGCAGTTGGAGTGCCCATGGGAGGCGAACTTACCCCCGATGCACAACTTAGACCTCCGGTGTTTCTGGTTCACGCTCACTCAGATCCCCGCTCGGCGTCGCTCGATCGTATTCAGATTGTTAAAGGCTGGCTCGATGCAGGCGAGGTGCATGAGAAAGTGTTTGATGTGGCATGGTCCGGCGAGCGCCAAGCGGATTCAACCGGGAAACTTCCATCGGTTGGCGACACGGTCAATCGTTCAACCGGTACCTGGACCAATGACATCGGCGAGGCAGCCCTGCAGGCAATCTGGCAGGATCCGCAGTTCAAACCGGATCAGAAGGCCTTCTATTATGTGCGGGTGCTTGAGATACCGACACCACGCCATGCATTGCTCGATGCGCTGGCGCTCGGGATGCAAGCGCCAACAGAAGGTCCGTCGGTCATTCAGGAGCGGGCTTATTCCAGCCCGGTCTGGTACAAACCCTGAACAAAAACGTTTTTAACAGGTAAACGTCTGTTGGTTATCTGGCCGCCTGATCCATCGCCCGGGCCATCTCGAAATCGAGCTTTGATATCCCGCCGGCATCATGGGTGGTCAGTTGCACATCGACGTTGGCATATACGTTGAACCACTCGGGATGATGGTTGAGGCGTTCCGCGACGAGAGCGATGTGGGTCATGAAACTGAATGCTTCGGCAAAGTCTTTGAACCGGAAATTCCTGCTGAGCTTGGCATCAACAATTGACCAGGGTTTCTTCGCTGTCTGATTTAGTGCACCGAGAGCGGTTTTCAGTTCTGTGTCGGTCAGCTTGTCTGTCACGTTGCGAGCCTCATTTCCGGAGTGAGAGGAGAAACTGCGCCAATGCCTGGTTGACCGGCGCTGGCGCTTCCTGCTGTACCCAGTGCCCGGCCCCGGGAATGAGGGTCGCACCACGAAAATCATCACACGCAGCACCTGGATCAGCGTACAGATCAGCTCCCGGAATGAAGTTCCGTACCGCGTCCCTCTCGCCTGCGATAAAGCAGGTCGGCTGGGTGAGTGAACGGCCGACAAGCGCATCACCCTGTGCCACATCCAGCGTCTGCGCCCGGTAACGGTTGAACGGGCCGATGAAACCACCCTTTTCGAATGCGGTGGTGTAGACAGCCATATCCGTTCCGGTCATCCAGGCTGGAAACGGATAGGGATCTGACAGATCGTCGAGCAGAGCGGCATCGGCGGGCTTGTGTTTTAACCACTCGTTAAGTGGTGCATCACCGGAGAGCGCGAAGTAGATCTTGCGCAACGCACTTACCAGGTCTGCCTGAATTTCAGCCTCGACAACGCCGGGTGCCTGAAAATAGAGCTGATAGAAGAATCGATCTGCGTACAGCGCCTTCCACATATCGAGACTCGAGGTGGGTCCGGCGGGCAGGTAGGGGACTGACAGGCCGGCAACGGCGCGGATCTGATCGGGGTAGCGCAGGGCGGTGTTGTAGACGATGGGTGCGCCCCAGTCATGCCCGAACAGAATCACCGGGTCATCTGACAGACCGGCGGCAACTGCGGCAACATCCGCGGCCAGTTCGTTTAACGTGTATGCGGCGATGGCCTCGGGTTTGCTGCTCTCACCGTAGCCGCGCACGTCCATGGCGGCGACCGTGTAACCGATCTGCGCGAAGTGTGCCTGTTGGTGGCGCCAGGAGTAACTGAGTTCCGGCCAGCCGTGCACACACAGAATCAGCGGCCCCGATCCTTCAACGTCGACAGACAATTCGATGTTGGCGTTGTGGATGGTTTTACGCATCGTTGCTCCCGACCCAGATTTCAATGAGGACTGTATATCACGTGATGTCTTCCTTGAGCGACACCTCCTGAAACTGCAGCTGATTCAACGTGTAGTAGATACCACGCAACGCCATCAGTTGATCGTGCGAACCGAGTTCTTTCACCTGGCCGTGCTTCAGCACCAGGATGCGGTCCGCCTCCTGGATGGTCTGCAGACGATGGGCGATCAGAATTGAGGTTCGATCCTTGAGCAGTGTTTTCAATGCCTGCTGGATCACCTGCTCGGTCTCAGTGTCGATGCTGGCGGTTGCCTCATCGAGGATCAGAATTTCCGGATCAGCTGCAAGCACCCGGGCGAAGGCCAGAAGTTGCCTCTGACCCTGCGACAGGTTCTGACCGCGTTCCACAAGAACGGTGTTGTAACCCTGAGGCAGCCCCTCTATAAAACTGTCGGCGTTGACCGATTTTGCTGCTTCGATTGCCTGTTCCCTGGAGATTGCTGGATTGCCGAGACTGATGTTGTCCAGGATGGTTCCAGAGAAGATATGAAAATCCTGCATCACCACACCGATACGGCTGCGTACATCGGCTGCAGTGAGCTGGTTGATGTCGACCCCATCCAGAAAGATCGTCCCATCATCAAAGTTGTAGAACCGACCGAGCAGGCGGATCAAGGTGCTCTTACCGGAGCCAGTGGGGCCCACCACGGCGAGATTTTCGCCGGGGTTGATGGTGAACGAAACGTCGTGCAGCACGGGCTCGCCGGGATCGTAGCCGAAGGTCAGATGGCGGAACTCGATCGCCCCTTTCAGCCTTGCGGGAAGGCGGATGGGGTGTTCGGGATCTTTGATCTGCTCATGCCAGTCCAGCGCCTGAAAGATCCGTTCAGCACTGGCCATGGCGCGGAACAGAATGTTGTATTGCTGCCCCAGAACACGAATGGGCCGGATGAACATGTCGACGAACTGGCTGAACAGAATCACGCTGCCGAGTGATATCTCAGCCTGCAGCGCCGATCCACCGCCAATCCAGATGATCACCGCCAGTGCCACGTTGACCATGTTGTCCATGAACGCGCCGTAGCTCGATTCCAGCGCAATCGCCTGTTGCTCGTGTTTCAGGTTGTCGCTGTTGATCTCGCGGTAGGTCTGCAGGTTGCGCTTTTCGCGGTTAGACAACTGCACCACCTGCATGCCGGCGAGGTTTTCCTGCAGGTTCTGGTTGAGTCTGGACACGGTGTTCCGGATCAGCCGGTACACGCGTCGGGTGGCCTGGCGGAAGAAGTAGGTGATCAGGCCGAATACCGGGATGGCGATCATAAGATACAACGTGAGCTCAACGTCGATCGCCAGCATGATGGCAAGACCGAGGAAGAACGGCACAAACTCGCCGATCAACATGCCCATCCCCATGAGCAGTTCGAACATGGCCTGCACGTCGTTGGTGATCCGCGTCATCACGCGGCCCACCGCAACGCGATCGTAGAACGATGCCGGCCGGTGCTCCATGTGGGCAAACAGATCGTGCCGCATGTCGCGCAGTGCGCACAGAACGGTGCGGGCAAAGGTGACGCGGTGGGCGTGGTAAAAGATGTGACAGAACAGCGTAAACACCGCGTAAATGACACATGCACTCACGAGGGCCGACCAGCCGGTAACGCCGGCGATCCACGCAGTTAACTCGTTAGTCCCGAAGTCAGGCAGCAGCGCGTCGGGCTGATTGAGGATCACGCCGTCAATGACCACCCGTGTGATCACAACCGGCAGCAGGATGGCCAGGGTAGAGGCAACCAGAACCAGGCCAATGCTCAGCGATGCGATTGCTTTGTGAGGCGCAACCCAGGCGAAAATCCGCTTCAGGTATTCAACGTTCATCGCCTGACCTTCGATGTGGGCATCGAAGATCGAGTGATCGAGTTTACGCACCACCGCCATCAGGATGCAGCCTCGTCGAGACGCGAGACCAGATCCAGCCGGTTGCGCTGGGAGGCTTCGAGGTTTGCATAGAAACCGCCTGCAGCGAGCAGGTCGGTGTGTGAGCCCATCTCGATGATGCGACCTTCTTCGAGCACGATGATGCGGTCAGCATGGCGCGCGGTGGAGACCCGGTGCGAAACCAGCAGCGTGGTTGCCTGGCTGCGTACCTTCTTCAGACCCGAGAGAATTTTTTCTTCCGTTTCGGTATCAACGGCCGAAAAACAATCATCCAGAATCAGGATGGGGCTGCGTCTGATCAACCCTCGCGCCAGCGCGGCGCGCTGTTTCTGACCACCGGAAAGCGTGACACCGCGTTCACCCAGAACTGTGTTCAGCCCTTCAGGGAAACCCTCGATGGTTTCTTCCAGCGCAGCGGCGTGGGCGATTTCGAGGATCTCCTGATGATCTCGATTCGGATCGTCGTAGGCGATGTTGTCGCTCAGGCTGTCGGCGAACAGGAACGGGTCCTGCAGCACCATGCAGACGCGCTCGCGCAGGCGCGCCAGCGGAAAGCCGTTGATCGGGTGCCCGTCCAGATAGATCTGCCCGCTGGTGGGTTCCAGCAGCCGGACGAACAACCGCAACAGCGTGGACTTACCGGAGCCGACCCGGCCAAGCAGAGCGATGGTCTCCCCGGGCGAGACCTCGAAGCTCACATCTTCAAGAGCATATTTCTCTTTATCTTCATAGCGATAGGTCAGATTCTGAACCTGGATTCGACCTGAAGGCTCGGGGAAATCGAGTGAAGGCTGGTCTTGGATTTCCGGCTCGTAATCGAGAATCTCGAATAGACGGGCGGTGCCGGATGCGCCCCGTTGCCACTGGGTAACAAGCGATCCGGCTTCGCGAACCGGCCATAGCACCAGGGCCAGGTAAGAGAAGAATGCAGCGAATGTTCCCACCGTGATCTCGCCCCGTTCGAGCAGAACGCTGCCATAGCCGATGATGATGAGCGTTCCGCTCGCCGCCAGAATGGGCATGATTGCAGACAGAAACGAGGTCATGTTAAAGAGGTCAAGATTGCGGTCGGCAAACTCCTGGTTGACCTGGTCAAAGCGCTCGATTTCGCGTTCTTCCTGAGCCATGGACTGCACGGTCCGGATACCGTTGAGGTTTTCCTGCACAAACGTCGACAGCGTGGAGAAGCCCTCCTGCACCAGATAGCTGGCGGCGTAGATTTTTTTAGAGAAATACCACGCCACCGCGCCGATCAGCGGCATGGGCAGCAGAATCGCCAGCGTCAGATTAACCGACAGGGTAAACATGAAAGTCAGCCCCACCAGGGCGGTCATGGCCAGGATCAGGGTCATGCGGATCGCGCCGGCAAGGATCTCGCGGCACAGGTTGATGTCGTTGATGGCGCGAGCCATCAGATCGCCAATGCTGTGACGCGAAAAAAATATCGGCCCCTGAAGCTGCAGATGCTGGTACAGGCGATTGCGCAGATCGTAAGACGCGATCACGCCGATTCTACGCATGGCAATCCGGTAAGCGATGGTGGTGCCCATCTGAATCAGCACGCAGATCACAATGGAAATGGCTGGGGCGGCCAGGGTGTTGAGTGCGCTCTGATAGTCGATGCTTCCGCTGGTCAGAGCGGTCTGGCCCGCGGCAATGTTGTCGATGCCATTCTTGACGAACAGCGGGATGAAGCCTTCGAAGATGCGCGAGATCAGCATGCCGGCAACGGCAAGCCAGAACGACCATGCGTAGCGCTTCAGATAAATCGAAAGCCGCAGAAGACTGCCCATGAAAGCGTCCTAAAAGCGTTAAAGCAGATGTCCGGATGGGGATGCCTGGCGTCGACTGGCTGTATAACAAAACAGCACAAACAGATGATCTCAGGCAGACGAAAAGTATACACCCATCATTGCTGCGGGTGATAACCCGATCTCGTAAGGCGGATCTCAGTGCGCCGGTTTGCTGGAGATGAACGGCTGTTTCAGCAATTCGAACAACTGCTGATGTTCCTCCTCCCTGAAGACCGTCAGGCCCAGGTCAGATTCTGTTGAACCACGGGCCAGGTACGAGCCAAACAGTCGATCCCACCAGGGAAAGCTGAAGCCGAAGTTGCGGTTGTGTTCATGTGGAATAATGCTGTGATGGACTCGATGCATGCCGGGGGTAACGATCAGCCAGCGAAAAAAGTAATCGAACGGCAGCCGGATATTTGCATGGTTGAACAGAGAACTTGCATTCAACAGCACTTCGAACAGGATCACGGCGGTAACGTCCGCCCCGAGCAGATACACGGTAGCGAGCTTCACGACCATGCTGATCAGCGCTTCCACAGGATGAAACCGCAGGCCGGTGGTTGTGTCGACGTCGGGGTCGGCGTGGTGCACGCGATGAAACCGCCACAACAGCGGCACAAGGTGAAACAGCCGATGCTGCCAGTAGACCACCAGATCCAGAATCAGCATTGCGATTAGAATCTCAGCAGCGAACGGAAGATCGATCTGATTCAGCAGCCCGGTCTGCTGGCTCGCGGCACGGACGGCCACACCTGTGCCTAAAAGAGGGGCGGCCAGGCGGACGAGAACCGAATTGATGACCGCAAGGCTGAGGGCAGAAAACCAGCGACGGGAGCGGGAAAGCAGAGTGGGACGATGGGGTTTCAGGCGCTCCCAGATGATCATGCAGGCAAGCACCACCGCGAAGACGCTGAGTCTGACACCGGTTTCCGCCGTGAGCAGCAGTTCAACGAGACCCATAGTCGTGGAAGCGTAGCAGACATCCTGATCTTTGACTGGCTTAATCTTTAACCTGCTAAAAGTGTTTTATACGGTTATCTTGGTGCGCTTACGCACACACAACTCGCGAGGCAGGGCATGAAACTGTACGACTTCCCAGGCGCGCCGAATCCACGTCGGGTCAAGATCTTCGCTGCGGAAAAAGACATAGTCCTGGAGTTGGTCAACGTTAATCTGGCTGGTCGGGAACACAAAGATCCTGACTTTCTGCAGAAAAGTCCGAGCGGTAAAATTCCGGTCCTTGAGCTTGACGACGGTCGGTGCATTGCCGAATCCATCGCCATCTCCCGCTATCTGGAATCGCTGGTCCCCGAACCGAATCTGTTTGGTCGCGATGCGTTTGAGACCGCGCAGATCGAAATGCAGCATCGTTTTATCGAGCTGGAGCTGTTCGCCCAGGTTGGAATATCCTGGGTCAATGGTCCCATCGTTGCCAAGATGGGGCTGGTTGATCCGATCGAGGCAGCGAAACAACGCAGTGACGGGTTAGTCAAAGCCTATTATCAGCGTTTGAATACTGAACTCGCGCAGCGCGACTACATCGCTGGAGATCGCTTCACCATCGCCGATATCTCTGGGGTGTGCTGCATCGATTTTGCATCTGCAATGGTCGGTCTGAAACCTGCTGACGATCTTACTGCGCTGGCAGCATGGCTCGCACGGGTTCATGAGCGGCCGGGCCTGCAGTCTGTTTGAGACGGGTCAGTCAATCCAGTTCGTGCGCCTCGGCTGCCTGTTCCATCGGATAAACGCTGCCTGCACGCGTAGTGAGCGTAGGTGATGGCTTTCCATACGGCCGGAGTTAGAAAAAGACGTAGGACCGTACCACGACGTTTTTACGACACGGCGCGTCTTCGGGCGCACTCGGGTCGATGCTGGCAGTATGAAACGACCAACGCGAAACAGATCCGTCGGTGATCGAGTCGTAGCATTTGAGCATCGAGACTTCAGTGGGTTGCTGCTGGGGAAACCAGTACCACTCGTGTTCGGGGCGGTAGGTGAAACGGGTGGTCTCGCCAACCCGGTCATCATAGACGCGGTAGTTGGTGATGTAGGGTTGGTCGGCAAAAGACGGCCATGCACAGAGCACGAATGGGTTCTGGTGAACTGTCTGAATCGGTTTGGCGAGGTTGATCGACATGAACCGCCGCGACATTTTCGCGTCGGCCTGTTCAGGGGTGTAGTGCTGCTCGCGTCCGAAGTTGCGCAGATTCCTGGTGAGCAGTTCGCGGCACCGCACGCGACCGCTGTTGTCGTTAAGATCGTTGTGCACCAGGTTGGCGTAGTTGGCGTTGACACCGGGGTTCTTGTTGTCCTGGTCTTCGGTGCGGTCGCCGTCGTATTCCTTGTCAAACACGTCATGGTTATAAACGAGTGCATCGGTCGCATCCGGAAAAAACTCCAGCAGGAGCTTCTCGATTTCGGGGTAGAACACCCGCTCCACCTCTGCTGAATCGTAGAAGTTCTGGCATCTGGACTCGCAGTGGGCGAGCGCAACGCCCAGCTTGTCCATGCACTCGGGGCTGGTGGGCTTGAGGCCCGGGTAGTACTCCTCGATCCGTCGTGCATCCCGCAACACCTGCGGGAAGTACAGACATCGACGCACGTTGTCGCGTTCGTCCTTGCGCAGGGCCATGGCCTCGGTCTTGCGCTGCGGGTCATGCCACAGTGCGTTGGATGAAACGACGGAGTAAGACGGCTGTTCGTAGACCGTATACCGCAGCGGTAGCGCAAGGCCGCCTTGTGGTGCGCTGATTTTGTTCGCCTGAATATATTCCAGGCATTCGGCATAGCGGCGGAATCCGATGCCCCACCTGGTCTGGATGGGCCCGGGCGGTGCGTTTTCGATCATGTCGATCACCGCCTGTCCTTCGCCAGAGGCAATCTGAGCTAGAGCCGCTTGCGTTGCAGCAGTTGTTCCTGCATCTCCGTTCTGATCGAAGGACATGTAGGATAATCCACCATTTGCAGCGATCGGTGGGGGTTGTCCGTGGGTTAGTTGCAGGGGCGGCACGTAGGCCGACGAGTTCGTCTGTGTATCTGTCGTGACCTGATTGGTGATGTCTTTGAGCTGACCCATGGTGTATCCCCGCTTTGAACGTACTTAATCGTGGCACACAGTGGTTGTGCTGGCTAGGGTAGGATAGGTGCGCAGGGAAGCCAGCTGACCTAGCCGGCGGTTTGCGTGGCTCAGCTTGGTCCGAAGAACAACCACAGCACCACACCTAACACCGGCAGCAGGATAACCAGCACAAT
>JAQBYL010000139.1 GCA_027622495.1 Pseudomonadota bacterium | reverse complement strand
CGGTCATGACTTTGGTTATAGAGGCGACCGGCAGTACCACGTCAGCATGCTTCTCCACCAGCACTTCACCGGAGGTCAGATCGGTTGTGATGGCGCTCACCGAGGCAAGCGCAAGATCGCGTTTTGGTGGGTTGAGTTCGGCGTATGCGTCTGCACTGATGAGCAGTGCAAGCAGCAGATATGGCTTGAACAACTCTCCACTTCCCTTTAATGACTGCGCCATCATAACGGTAACAATGGCGCAGACCCAAACGCTCAATCAGGGTCGAAACTGCAGCGGACGTGCTTTCAGACGGGCAGGCTGGTTGATAATTCGATAGGCGGTTTCCACCCATTCACAGATATATCGTCGCGTATCACGCGGGTCGATCATCTCCTCAATCTGAAAGCGCGACAGCGGGCCCAGCGGTCCGCGGACGCTTTCGATGCGGGCGTCAAGTTCGGCTCTAAGCGCAACCGGGTCAGCGGCTTCGGCCAGTTGCCGCTTGTATGCAGCCTCGATACCGCCTTCGGGGGGAATACCTCCCACATCAGCAGCAGGCCAGCTGACTCTGACCGAAGGGCGTGATCGCGGTGTTGCATAGTTGTTGCCGGCTACGCCGAAACTGCGCCGCATGATCACGGTGAATATCGGCACGGTGACCTGGGCGAAGGCGACCATCCATTCGCCACCTTTTCGAATGGTGCTTCTGATTTCGTGTTCAAGCCCCACCGCAAACCCCGGGTTGTCGATCAGATTGAGGATCGGTATGTGGAACAGATCGCACAGATCCAGATGCCGTCTGAGTTTGTCGCAGCCATCGGCGGTCAGCGCGCCACCGTTGGCATGCTGGCTGTCGGACGCAATAACGCCCAGGGGCCGGCCGTTGAAGCGCACAAAACCGGTGACCTGATCAGTACCCCACAACGGACCAATCTCAAAGAACGACCCTCTGTCAGCCATCAGGGAGATCGCCCGACGGACGTCGAAAGTGGTGGTTCGTTTGCGCGGGATCAGGGTGAACAGCGCTTCTTCACGGCGATCGGGCGGATCGGTTGGATCGGCTGGGATGACAGGGGGTGCTTCAAAGACACTGCCGGGCAGATAAGACAGAAAGCGTTTGGCCATGGCACAGGCCTCTTCTTCGGTTTCGGCCAGATTATCAACAGATCCGTTGGTGCAATGAATGTGCCAGCCACCGAGGTCTTCCTTGCTGATGTCATAACCCATCGCGTGACTTACCACGGGCGGACCGGCAACAAACAATTGTGCTATGTCGCGCACCATCACCGAAAAATGCCCGAGCACGGCTTTTGCAGCGCCGATGCCGACCACGCTACCGAGCAGCATGTTGACCACCGGCACGGTGTGAAGCTGCTCGGTGTACATGCTGCTCCCGAGATGGCCCGGCAGGAACGAACCTCCGCCACCGGCAACCCGCGGTCGCCCGGCTATGATTGCGCCGGTGCTTTCCTGCGCTTTGCTTTCGCCGCTTTTTTTCTGCGCGGGCACCATCGCCGCAACGCTTCCGCCGCCCGATGAACCGTCGAGCAGACGAATGGAGGGAATGTTCATTTCCAGCGACAGGCGATCCAGATAGGTGCTCTTGGCACCGATGGCGCCATCGGCGTGACCACCGCGCGAGGTGAAATCGTCTGCGCAGACAATCACGGTTCTTTGATCCACTTCACCCCAGCCGCCCACATGATTTGCAGGGGTAAATGCTACGATGTCGCCATACTCATCGTGGCTTGCAAAACCGGCGACACTGCCGACTTCACGGAAGCTTCCTTCATCCAGCAGCAGGCTGATCCGCGCACGACAGTGCAGTTTGCCGCGGCTGCGCTGCCGAACTACGCCTGGTTCCTCGGAGTCGGAGGCAAGCCGCTGATCAGCCAGGCTTTGTAAGGTCGTCACCGCAGAGAGGGTCGCCTGCCAGGTCTGGTCAGGGTCGAGTGCCGTCAGCGTCTCGCGGCCTTCTGCAGGTTTGATCAGACCGATAATCTGATCAGCAACCAGTGTCTGCCCCGGCTCCAGTGTCAGCAGAGCCACCAGCGTACCGGAGCAGGGCGCCTGGATCATGGTCTCCATCTTCATGGAGCTTATGGCCAGCAGTGTCTGGCCAACCTGGACGTGGCTACCTGGGGTGGCGTACACCTCGATTACGTCACCCGCCATAGAGGCAGTCAGCACCTGGTGATCCGGCAGCACAGCAAAACCGGGCTCGGGCGGTTTAGCCGCGGGGGTTCGCCTGGCACTCGCACCATAACCGTTCGCTTCAGCGTTGAGCAGGGTTGACGCAGAACCGCTCGATGCCGGCTTCAACAGATCCGGAACTTCCTGCAGCAGAGTGGTTCGCGCATTGCCGGAGATCACGTCGGCATGGCCGAGCATCAGGCACAATTTTGCGATGTTGGTGGGCAGCCCCTGGATGTGAAACTCACTCAAAGCGCGCGCAGTGCGTCTGCAGGCATCTTCGAGGGTCGGTGCGCTGCCGATGACTTTGGCGAACAGAGGGTCGTACTGAGGTGCGGGTGTGTAGCCGGTATAGCCGCAACCGTCCACCCGGATGCCGATACCGGCCGGTTCTTTGTAAGCAACCAGCGTCCCTGGTCCTTCTGCTACCACACGTGCCTGCACGGAAAAACCGGTGGTGGGGCGTGGTGACTCCAGGCCGAGATCAGCCAGCGTGCTGCCCTGCGCGATGCGGATCTGGGTCTGCAGCAGATCCACACCGGTGATCTGTTCTGTGACGGTATGTTCAACCTGAATGCGGGGGTTGCATTCGATGAAATAGTAGTTGTTTTGGTCCAGCAGGAATTCCACGGTGCCTGCGTTACGGTAGTTGGCGGCGGCGGCCAGACGCAGTGCATCGTCATGCAGACGGGCGCGAAGCGCGGGCGGAAGATTGGCGGCCGGCGCAATTTCGATGACTTTCTGGTGACGCAACTGAATCGAGCAGTCGCGTTCGAAGAGATGGCTTACCTTGCCGGATGCATCAGCGAGGATCTGGACTTCAATGTGGCGCGGGCGTTGCACCAGTTGTTCCATGAAGAGATCACCATTGCCGAATGCGGCGGCGGCTTCACTGCTTGCGCGGGCGAACGCTTCTGCTAATTCTGCCGGTGCAGCCACAGCACGCATGCCACGACCGCCGCCACCAGCGGATGCCTTGAGCATGATCGGGTAGCCGATTTCGCTGGCCAGACGTTCGGCGTGCGCCACATCGGTGAGAGGCTCATCGCTTCCGGCAATCACCGGTATGCCGATGCTTACCGCCAGTTTGCGCGCTTTAAGTTTGTCGCCGAACAACGCAAGGGTTGCGCTCGACGGGCCGATGAAGGTGAGTCCTGCCTGTTCGCATGCACTGGCGAAGTCAGCCCGTTCGGAAAGAAAGCCGTAACCGGGATGAACACAATCACACTGGGTGTCGCGCGCGATGTTGATCAGGGTTTCGATATCCAGGTACGCCGCAACCGGATCGAGATCTGCGCGCAGCGCGCAGGCTTGCGTTGCGCGTTCCGTGTGCAGCGAGCGTTGATCCACAGGGGCGAAGACCGCAACGCTTTGCAACCCCAGATCCTGCGCGGCAGCACTGATCCGGATGGCGATTTCGCCGCGATTCGCAATCAGTACTTTTTTAAGCGCCTTCACCTGTGGTGAACCCATTGCCTGCTCCCCTCCTTAGTTCAACAAAACTGCAACGTATCCTGCAGATACAAATGCATTCCCCAAAAGGGTGTCTGAGCAGCCGGCCGATGTCTACAAGCATTCTCATTCGATTTTGCTAACATCGGTGTATCCACTGGGGTCTTATCATGACGACAACCACACCATTCAATCCTGGCGGCGTGTATGCGCCCGTCGGGATGCACAACAAGGCGGTACCGAGGGTATTTATTGCCCCGGCGCGCTACATTCAGGGCCCCGGTGTGATTGGTGAGATTCCGCGCTACCTGAGCCTTGTTGGCAGTCAGCGCCCCGCGGTGCTTGCGTCCAGACGCAGTCAGAATGAAGAAGGCGGGCGGCTGATCGCTGCCTTGCGGGCCATGGATGTGGAGGTGCTGGTTGCCACATTTGGCGGCGAATGTTCGCTTGAAGAAATACAGGTCCATTGCGCTGCACTGCAAGGGGAGAACATCGATGTGCTACTGGCGGTTGGGGGTGGCAAGTGCGTGGATGCGGCCAAGGCCATTGCCTACCGGTTGGGGGTGCAGGTGGTGATCGTCCCGACACTTGCTTCAAACGATGCTCCCTGTTCGGCGCTGTCGGTTCTGTACACCGCCGAAGGCGTCACGGCGGGCTTTGAATCCTATCCGTTGAGTCCGGCGATGGTTGTGGTTGATACTGAGATCATCGCGCAGGCCGCAGAACGCTATCTGGCTGCTGGCATGGGTGATGCCATGGCGACCTGGTACGAAGCGAAAGTGTGCATCGATAACGTTGATGCCCGAACACCCATCGGTGCACGACCTACACTTGCCGCCTGTGCCATGGGCGAGACCTGTGCACACACCCTGTATGAGCACGGTCTTGCCGCAAGCGATGCGGTCCGTCGCAGTGTGATTGATGATGCGCTTGAAAGGGTGGTGGAGGCCAACACCCTGCTGAGCGGGCTTGGTTTTGAAAGCGGCGGGATTGCAGCAGCTCACGGTGTAGCACAAAGCTATACCAATCTGCCGCACGTCCATGCGGGTTATCTGCACGGTGAGATGGTGGCGATGGGTCTTCTGACTCAGCTCGCCATGGAAGGCAACGTGGATGAGACACGCAAGGCGGCTGAATTTTTCAGCCGAATCGGCCTGCCTGTGTGCCTTGAACAACTTTCGGTTGAGCGCTCAGACACGGTCAGTCTTGAGGTGGTTTCAGCCGCCGCCGTGGACTTTCCACTCACTCACAATATGCCGTTTACGGTAACGCCGGATGTGGTGAAGCAGGCGATTCTCGACGCTGATTCCATCGGTACGCGCGTTGCCGTGGACCTCGGCGATCTGGCCTATCGTCGCCTTCAGGGCCTTTAGAATGTCTTTAACAGATCGTTTCGGAAATGCGCTCACCAGTTCATCTGCCGACGCAGTTGATCTGTACAATTCTGCGCTCGACGCACTGCTTGCCATGCAGCCGATGTGCAGCGATCTCATCCAGCGTGCGCTCGTATGCGACCCGGGGTTTGCACTGGCCCATTGTGTGCTGGCGCGCTCCCTTGTGCTGGAAGGGAAGAATCCCCAGGCGTTTGCCGCCATTGACCGGGCGCAGGAGTTGACCGTCGGGTTGACCCCGCGTGAACGGGCTCACGTTGAGATCGTTGCAATGGTAACCCGCGGTCAGACGGCGCAGGCGTTGCCACTGGTTAAAGCCCATGCTGCAGAGTATCCACGGGATGTTCTGCCACTGTCGTTTACGGTCGGGGTTTACGGTCTGTTCGGCTTCGGCGGATATGTGAATCACCACGAGCTGCAGCTTGAATTTCTGCAGAGTGTCGCGTCCCACTGGGATGATGCCTGGTGGTTTTCTGCGTCACTAGGCTGGTCTCATGTTGAAGTTTTACAGCTCGATACCGGCATCCCCATGCTTGAACGATCACTGCAGCAGAAGGCTGATAATGCCAGCGCCGTGCATGGTCGCACGCACGGCTATTATGAGCGGGGTCAGGCAGCCGAAGGTGCGGAGTTTATCGCCGACTGGTTGCCCGGCTATGATCGCGCTGGACCACTGCACTGCCACCTGGCCTGGCATCAGGCGTTGTTCAGTCTTCAGCAGGGTGATGTGGAGAACGCCGCAGAGATCTACCGGGAATCGATCCGGCCAGATGTTTCGCAGGCGATGCCGATGTTCACAATCGTTGACTGCACAGCGCTGCTGTGGCGGTTTCAGCTTCACGGCATCAGCGTGAATGATAAAGACGTTGATCGACTTGTTAAGTTCATGGAAAAGACGTTTCCTTCAACCGCTATTCCCTTTGTGAATGTTCATGCAGTCATGGCCTATGCGCTGGCGGGCGATCATGAGAGTGTTGCCCGGCGTCTGAACGAGGTCGCTGATCTGGTGGCCGCAGATCGGCAGAATAGCGGCCCCGTTGTTCTGCATCTCTGTCAGGCCGTCAAAGCGTATGCGGAAGGTATGACGCAGCAGGCCGTCCGATTGCTCGATCAGGCACGACCGCAGTGGTCAGCGCTGGGAGGAAGCAACGCGCAACGCGATGTGTTTTTTGAAACTCTTCTGGGCGCGGTGATTCTTGATGGTGATCGAAAGGCGGCCAACAAGCTTGCGCTCGAACGATCCGGTCAACGATCTGCGCACCTCGGTCAGGCCTGGTTCGACCGCTTTAAACCGCAGGTGCGCGTTTAAAAAGAATCAGAGATTCAACGAATGCCAACGGGGTTGATCACCGCCTGCACAGAGCCAACAAAGCGCGGCTGACCGAGCACGAACATGAATTCGTGAACACCATCTTTTGCCAGTTCACGGGTGTCCATGTTTTCGAGGATATACACTCCGTTTTTTGCCAGCAGTTCCGGATGCACCGGAAACGCCAGTTGCGGATCTTCTGACGGCAGTACCTCAAGGGCCCAGCTGTCCGAGCCCACCGCCACCACGCCGAGACCGGCCAGATAGCGGGCACCGTCCACGCCGAGACCGGGTTCACCGGCCATGAAGGCTACTTTGTCGGTGTCCATGATGTTCAGCCAGCCGGTGTGGAACAAAACCACGTCGCCCTTGCCGATGGTCACCCCCTGCGCCAGTGCTGCAGCTCTTATTTCTGCACTGTTGAATGCGGTTCCCGCTGGCAGGATGGCCTGCTTCATGTGCGCTGCCATGTCGATCATCACACCTCGCGTGACGATGGGTGGCAGGTCATGGGTAGACAGTTTGGTCAAGCCTTTGGGTGTAACGAAATCGCGCGCGTGATTGCCGTTGTAGTAAACGTGGTCGATGCCCATATGGCCGAGGCCATCGATCTGGCTGCCGATGCCCATCCATATATTCATCAGATCGTCGTTGCCGGTGGCCCGGTTAGCACCGAGCGGGGTGCCGGTGCCATCGTCCAGCTGCAGAACGGTCATGGAGTAGGTCCTGGGCGGGTAGGCGGGGGATTCAGGTCCGGTTTCGACCCCCAGGCGATAGGTTTTACCTGTGGTGATGAGCTTTGCTGCCTGCAACACTTTATCGGCCGACAGGTTATTGATCGCGCCGAGTGTGTCGTCGGCCCCATAGCGTGAGGGATACCAGTGCGCCGCGCAAGCCTGTGCGCCTGCACACATGAGTACCAGTCCAAAAATCATCTTCATCTCGTTCTCCCTAAAGAAGGGATCAGTCTATGTGAAACCACCGCTTTGGTACTACTGCACAGGACGCGTGAAGCGCCCGGCAATCTGGGGTAGGCTCTTGAGGTTATGGAAAAGGAGAAGGGTTATGGCAAGTGCGCAAATGAAGGCCGCAGCACAGGCAATTCGCGAGAACAGTATGTTCACTGGTTCGGAGATCGACCTGGCGGTGATGCGAGCCGGCATGGAGCAGACCGCACTGCCTGTTGGTGAAGGGATCTCGCGCAAGGATTTCAGCGCAGATGGGCTCAACCTCACCCACATTGCCGCCAGTGATGTCAGAAACGACCGTGGCGTGCTGTATCTGCACGGTGGGGGCTATGTGCTCGGATCATTGAATACCCACGCGGAACTGATGGGTCGGATATCCGCCGAATGTCGCGCCCCGGTGCTCGGGGTCGAATATCGCCTGGCGCCTGAGCACCCGTACCCAGCGGCGTTGGACGATGCCCTTGCCGCCTACCAGCGACTTCTGAGCAATGGCATCAAACCTGAACAGATTGTCATCGCAGGTGATTCTGCCGGGGGCGGCTTGAGTCTGGCCTGTCTGCTGGCGCTCAAGGAGGCCGGGCTACCGCTGCCTGCAGGGGCCATGCTGCTCTCGCCGTGGACCGATCTCACCGGCAGCGGTGCCAGTATCAAAAGCCGGGCTGACGCAGATCCCATGGTGAGTGCCCGGCTGCTCGATCCCATGGTTGCCTTGTATAAGGGTGATCAGCCGGCCGATCTTCCGCGCCTGTCGCCCTTGTTCGGTGATCTGTCGGGTTTGCCGCCGCTTCTGATACAGGTAGGTGATGCCGAGATCCTGCTGGACGATTCCACCCGGCTTAGCGAACGGGCAAAGGCCGCTGGTGTCGATGCAACTCTGCAGATCTACGATGGCGCGTTTCATGTTTTTCAGAATATGCCTGATTTGCCGGAAAGCGCCGAAGCGCTTAAGGCGATGGCGGGTTTCTTTGATCGCGTGACCGGTCCGTGAGAGTCGCTCCGCCGGTTTAACACGTGGGCCGGATCAGGGCGTGTTGGACAACTTGTTGATCTGTTCAGCAAACCAGTCGGGGAACTGTTTCTGATCTTTTTTTGCCAGACCGATGAGCGGCGCCAGCGTTTCACCGGCAATACCGTAGCCAATGGCAGCAATAGCACTCAGAAAGATCAGTTTACGGGTCAGATCCGGATCAGCCTTCCCCGCAGGAAGAGAGTCTGTGAGGGCAGGGACCAGTTCCGCGAAGAGCGACTGCATGTGTGCGGTACGGGCCTGATCCTGATCCAGGGCTTCCTCGCTCACATGGGTCCACGCCAGCAGACGCGCGTGCCCCCCCTCCGACAGCGTGCCGAACAACTTGTGCAGGAGTGGTTCCGGTTGGGTGATGCCCTGCTGCAGAGAGTCGATGATGTCGTGCAGCAGGCGATGGGTCATGCGCGAGACCAGCGCGCTGCGCATGCCGGCAGTGTTGCCAAAATGATGGATGACGGTGGCGTGGCTCATTCCGCAGTCGGCGGCCACATCGGCCACGTTCAGACCTTCCAGACCATATTTCTGAAGACGCGTTTCAGCCGCCTCAAGAATTTCTTCGCGGGCCAGTTCGGGGGTGCGCCGTTTTCGGGTTGCCATAATCCTTTGTACCCCTATTGACAACTATGTCAATAGGGATATTATTGACATCAATGTTAATAACTGGAGTTTGCCTTGAGCAATCCCTATGAGATCCGCGTTGGTGAAGCCGTCAGCGCAATGGGCCGCCTGCTTAAGGACCCGGAGCAGACTCAAGAGGTGTTCACCATCGTGCGCGCCCTGTCTGGCAAATCGATCCTGCGGGGCCACAACCGGTTCACTAGAACTTCGATGGGAAAGCAGATCATCGATGAACAGCGCAACCTGCTCACAGTGCTGAACGACCGCGATTACCTGGCGGGTCTGCCCGCCGGAAGCCTCGGGCGAGCCTATCTGGAGTTTGTGATCGCCAACAACATCACGGCGGACGGTCTGGTTGAGGCGAGCGAGGTTCAGGCGGATCCGATTGCCGCCGAATACAGTCTGTATGGTTCGCGTCTGCGCGATTCACATGATCTGTGGCATGTGGTCACCGGTTATAACACCGACACATCCGGCGAGGACTGTCTGCTGGGGTTTACCTATGCCCAGACCAGGAACCCGGGCATTGCCTTCATTGCCATCACCGGTGGATTCAAGCTGTTCCGGGAAGGCCGGCGCGGCATCTTCAAAGCTCTGTGGGAGGGCTTTCGTGCCGGTCGCACAGCGCAGTGGTTGCCCGCAGCAGATTGGGAGACGCTGCTCACACGTCCGCTGCACGATGTGCGCGAATCGCTGAATGTGACTCTGCCGGTCAGTTATCCACGCCTGAGCCTTGCTGCGGCAGTTTG
>JAQBYL010000138.1 GCA_027622495.1 Pseudomonadota bacterium | reverse complement strand
CCCTGACAGCGAGGTGTTTTTCTTACCTCGAATTGAAGGTGGTTGATGTAGTGGTTGATGTTGTGGTTGATGTTGTGGTTGATGCAATGGTTATGCGCTGACCATCCAGGTTAAGTTTCAGGAAACGGTTATGGGCCTGCAACAGGCCTTCATACACAGACAGCCATATCTGCCTGACAACCGGGTGAATCGAGCCTTCCTGAAAGATCCGCCACTGGTTTTGCTCCAGATCAACGCCGATGCGGGTTACCGTATCGCCACTGCCAATCAGAAGCGCCGCTAAAAGCTGCGCAAAACTCTCGGGGCTGTCATCCGAAACCTGCATCAGGCGGGCGATCTCCCGGTAACAGTGCATGCCGATCTGCAGCCCGCACAGACGTCCGAGATAGAGGGCTTGTTCGGGGCCGAAGAGGGAAACCAGAATCGGCAGACCATTGCGCAGATACTCCATTGCGTAGTTCCGGTAAGCCTTCGCCCGGCGTTCCTCGGGCCAGCGGTTGGAATCGAGTTCAGGCAGCGATGCCGGATCGATCCACGGGCAATCCTCCTCAGGCCGGAACTGCAGGCGCTCATCTTCGGCAAGCACGTGATCGAATTCCTGATAGTAACCTTCCAGACCCGGTTGTCCGTCAACGGTGGTTTTGGTGCACACAAACCCGAGCCGGGGGTTGTTCAAGGTCACACCGTTGTGCGCATGCCAACCGTGCAACATGGCCCGGTTAACATTGCTCGGAATCCCGCAGATTGCGCTGCCTTGCCAGATCCATCGCGGTGGAGGGTAGCGAATCCACGCTTTACGCTCATCAACTTCCAGGTATTCGACCTGCACGCCACCCAACTGGTTGGAAAAATAGTGGTATCTGGCGGCTGCAACGGCGTGAGGCAGATGATCGAGACCGAGTTTGGTGAGGCCGCCCAAAAACTTTTCGTGATGCTGCGTTCGGAACAGACGGAACACGAAAGCCTCGGCCGCATCCGCACCAGCACGTGAAACCAGCGTCAGTACCTGGCCTGTGATCCACGAGTGATAAAGATGGGCAACGGCGTTTTCCGCAGCAGAAACAGACACAGTTTGTCCAGAGTTTTTGTCAGCCAGTGATGGTTGCACACGATTTTTTGTTAGTCCATGTTAAAGGGCTCGATGAGGAGTTAACGAGTATGCCTAAACTGGTCAATCTGGGTTCACTTTCCATGGACCATGTCTATGCGGTGCCCGCCCTGGTGGGACCAGGTGAGACCATCAGCAGTCTGTCCCACACGTTTTCCCCGGGCGGAAAGGGATTGAACCAGTCGTTGGCTGCCGCTTTGAACGGTGTCGAGGTGTGCCATGTAGGGTGTGTCGGAGACGATGGCCAGGTGCTGCTGGACGTGTTGTCAAAAGCTTCTGTTGACGTAACCAAGGTACGCACAGTCAGCGGAAGTTCAGGCCATGCGGTGATTCAGGTCGATCGATCAGGCGTTAATGCAATCGTCATCGACGGTGGCGCCAATCGATGCCTGACAGAAGCCGACGTGGATGAAGCCTTCAAGTTACTCGAGCGGGGCGACTGGTTATTACTGCAGAACGAAATCAACGATGTTCCCCGCGTGCTGGCGCGGGCTAAAGAATCCAAGGCAAAGATCGCCTTCAACGTTGCACCTGTTGACGAACGCATCGGTGAGTACGACTTCACAAGCGTCGACTGGCTGATAGTGAATGCAATCGAGGCCTGTGCAATCGCCGGTGAAGAAGACGAAAAAAAAGCATTCGATCGACTGATGGAAAGCCTTCCTAAAACACAGATCCTGCAGACGCTGGGTCACGCTGGTCTTCGCTATGGCTATCGCAGTCCGCGCATCCGTCTGCCCGCGTTTCAGGTCAAACCGGTAGATGAAACTGCAGCAGGCGATGCTTTTACCGGCGTGTTACTGGCTGCGCTCATCGGCGGTCTGGATGTGCCGGAATCTCTGACTCGCGCATCCGCAGCCGGGGCGCTCACAGTGACTCGACCGGGTGCTGCTTCATCCATACCGGATCAATCGGAGATCAATAAGTTTCTGTCGCGCAGAAAACCTCTGAAACCTTATTGAGGCGCGCTTCAGGCGAATTTCAGACCGGTCAACAAGGCCAGATCATCGATGGCCTGACTTTCATTCAGGACCTTGATCGTCTGCATACCGAGAGCCCGCGCAGGCTTGAGATTGATACCCAGATCATCCAGAAAGACTGCGTCGGCAGGCACGATGCCGAGGCGGTCGCAGGTCAGCGAGTAGATTGAAGGATTGGGTTTACGGATACCCTCGATGCTGGATTCAACCACCAGATCAAACAAAGCCATCACCTGTGACATCTGCGCGGCACGTTCGCTGGTGCGGGCCATGCCCGGCCCCTGGCCGGACTTTACGTTATTAGTGATGCAGGCAACCTGAAAATGGCGTTTGCACTCTTTGAGCACACCGACCATTCGCGGACGCAGATCTCCACTCAGCAATTCAACAATCTGTTTGCCTGGTATCCGGTGACCCTGGGCGGTTGATTCGAGCGCGAACAGTTCATCAAACTCATCAAGCGAGACACTGCTCGACTCGAACTGTGCCCATGCGTTGTTTTCCGGATTGGTGGCATTGAGGGTTCGAATGAAGTCGACCGGCAGGTCATTGGTGGTTTCGAAACGGTTGAATGCGTCGAACGGACTGGTGGTGAGCACGCCACCGAAGTCCCAGAGAATTGCTTTGATTGCCATCGGATCATGATAATGGATCGACATGTGCGCCACCACCGGTGCACGCCATCAATCCGCCAACAAGGCTGCTAAGAGGTAGCGATATGGATCTTCAGGACTCGGTCGTCATCGTGACGGGCTCATCATCTGGTGTCGGTGCGGCCTGCGCACGACAAGTTGCCGAACGTGGCGCGCATGTGGTGATCAATTATTCAAGCAACGAAGCGGGTGCCCGGGAGACACAAACAGCCTGTCAGGCCTACGGCGTTGAAACCGTGATTGTTCAGGCAGATGTTTCGCTCGACGCAGATTGTCGACGTCTGGTTGGTGCAGCCGAAGAAAAATGGGGCAGGCTCGATGGTCTGGTCAACAATGCTGGAACGACGAAATTCTGCCCTCATAACGACCTGGAAGGCTTGAGTAAACAGGATTTTTTCGACATCTACGGCGTGAATACGGTAGGTGTTTTTCAGATGACCCGTGCGGCCGCACCCCTTATGAAACGGGGTGGCATGGGCAGTATCGTCAACGTTGCTTCGATTGCCGGGGTCATGGGTGTCGGCAGTTCGATTGCCTACGCCGCGTCAAAAGGCGCGCTGATCACCATGGGTCTGTCACTCGCCCGGGTGCTGGGACCGGAGATCCGGGTCAATACCGTGTGCCCGGGATTCATCCAGGGTGAGTGGCTGGCGAAGGGGATGGGCAGAGAGAACTATGAGCGTTCCAAAGCTCATCTGGAGCAGACAACGCCGCTTCGGCTGACCACCACACCGGATACGATTGCCGAATCAATTCTGTTTTTTCTGGCCAGCGCATCGGTGGTTACGGGTGAGACACTGATCCTCGATGGCGGGCATCATCTGAATCAGACCCCCACCGTACGGCGCTGACCAGGTCGATCAACCTGGATTTTCGCGAACATACCGGTAGCCGACACCCCGAACGGTCTCGACCAGATGATCAAGGTTGAATGGCTTTAACACCTTGCGTAAGCGCAGGATGTGTACGTCGACCGTCCGCTCTTCAACATAAACACTGCGGCCCCAGACTCGATCGAGCAACTGGGAGCGGTCGAACACCCGATCTGGATTCAGCATCAGCAGTTCGAGCAGACGAAATTCGGTGGGACCGATGCTCACCGGGTGTTCGTTGATCGCCAGCCTGTGTGCGGTCAGATCCAGAACCAGCCGACCATGCTTAAGGACTCCGTCATCGGGCTGACCGGTGCGTCGCGCAAGGGCCTTGATTCGAGCCAGCAGTTCGCGCGGTGAAAAAGGCTTGACCACGTAGTCATCAACGCCGATATCGAAACCCTGCAGCTTGTCAGACTCTTCGCCGCGTGCTGTGAGCATGATCAGCGGCAGCGAGGCGGTGTGTTCATCCCGGCGCAGGCGTCGGGCAAGTTCGATGCCGCTCATGCCCGGCAGCATCCAATCGATCAGAACGATGCTGGGCAGAGGACCTTCCAGCAGGGTCAGAGCCTGCTCTGCAGTTTCTGCCGGCCACACCTCATAGCCCGCGCGTTCCAGCGAAAAGGTCAACATCTCGCGGATATCGGGTTCATCTTCAATGAGCAGTATCGCGTTCGTCATGGCGCTGCTGATTACCTGAATCTGTGGCTGCGATGATTACACCTGTGTCGTATGACAAAGGTGTGACTCCTGACCATTGGCTATTCTGACATGGAAAGGCAGGAACGCTATTTAGGTCGCCATTTCTGGTTAAGGGCTTTCGTTCGGCCGCACCCTGACTTAGTCTTCGTGGCGAGGCAGGATTCGATCTAAATAAGGGGGAAGAACGATGGGAGAAAAGATTCAACTTCGCGCAGCCGATGGTTTTGCATTGGGCGCCTATGAAGCTAAACCAGAGGGCCAGCCACGCGGCGCTGTGGTGGTGATACAGGAGATATTCGGTGTCAACTCACACATCAGAGAAGTCGCTGATGGCTATGCGGCGGCAGGTTACTATGCAATCGCACCGCAGATTTTTGATCGCGCTGAACGCGATGTGGAGCTTGGCTACGTCGAGCCCGATATGGGCCGCGGGATCAAGCTTGCCTTTCAGGGCGTCAAACGCGAGGACGCATTAAAAGATGTGCAGGCTGCAATCGATACCGCCTCCGTGCACGGTAAGGTGGGCGTAGTCGGATACTGTTATGGCGGTCTTCTAACCTGGCTCAGCGCGTGTGAGTTGCAAGGCATTGCAGCAGCAAGCTCTTACTACGGCGGTGGGGTTGCAGGCGAAGCCTCACGGACCGCACGATGCCCGGTGATCATGCATTTTGGCGAACTCGATGCACACATACCCATGAGCGATGTGGAGTCGATCAAGGCGGCACAGTCAAAAATCAAGGTTTACACCTATAAGGCAGATCATGGCTTTAACTGCGATCATCGTGCCAGCTACAACGCCGAAAGTGCCGCAAGCGCAAAAAAGCGAACGCTGGACTTTTTTGCGGAGCACGTTGGATGAGAGCAATTGTGTGCAAGAAAGTTATTCAAACCGGCAGTCACTTCAAACGACGGGTCTGTCAAAAGCAGAAAGTCTGGGATGAGTGGAATGAGGCTTCGCAGGAGGCGATGCGCGACAAAGCCAACGGTTCTGCCTCAAATACCGGTGCTTAATGTTTCTGCGGCACCTCTGCAACCTTGACATCCTATGGACGTTTCGTGATCCTTCCGTTGCATATATGGGGTGGGGATTCAAAGTGTGCCACATAGAGCATCAAAACAGGCCCTGCACGTCAAGTGATCCGATCTAGAGTCTGAACGGATTTTAAGGGCGCGTAGTACCATTTGTACTGGAACTAGAAATGGGTGGAGGGGTTCACCAGTTGCACCTAGACGCCAACAACTTGAAAAGCTAATTTTTCCTGTAGGAAGTCGTATGATAAAACAACGGATCCACAGCACTGTGCTGTCGCTGCTGCTGATGGTTGGCCTAATGGGTGGCGGGTCTGCGTGGGCTGCAGCCCTGTCGGATTTGTACAAGGTGGCTGACGAGATGAATCGCTCGGCCAAATCTTCACAGGCAAAAATAGATGCCCTGACCGAAGAAACCCGTGAGCTGCTGAGCGAATACAAAACGGTGTTGAAAGAGATTGAAGGCCTGCAGGTCTACAACGCCCAGCTCGAAAAACAGATCGGCAATCAGGAACGGGAGCTAAAAGAGCTTTCCACCTCCATCGACGAAGTCACCATCATCGAAAGGCAGGTAACGCCGCTGATGATTCGGATGATCGATGGTCTGGAGCAGTTTGTGAATCTGGACATGCCATTCCGTCTGGATGAACGCATGGAGCGCATCGACCGGTTGCGTGAAATGATGGACCGGGCAGACGTGGTTGTGTCAGAGAAGTTCAACCAGGTGTTGAATGCCTATCAGATCGAGAACGAGTTCGGTCGAACCATGGAATCCTATTCGGACACCATCAACGTCGACGGCAAAGATCGCAAGGTCGACATCTTGAAGGTCGGCCGTATATCCCTTGTTTATCAGACACCAGACGGCGCAGAAAGCGGTGTATGGAACACGACAGCTGATGAGTGGCAGACGTTGTCAGATGACTACAAGAGTCCGATTCAGACGGGCATCCGTATGGCAAATCAGCAACTCTCGGTTGGCCTGTTAACGCTTCCAGTCAAGGGTCCGGAGAACAAGTGATGAGCAATACAATGAAAAAATTGGGTCTCATCGCGCTGACAGCCATCACCGCTGTATTTTTCAGCACGCTGAGCATGGCGGCTGATGAAGCTGAGGCGCTGCCACCGTCGGACCTGGAAGTTGTTAAGGCAGACACGCTGGGCGAGCTTCTGAAGAACGTCGAAGAGCGCCGCGTGGTCGAGTCCAAACTGCATACCCAGCGCGAAGCGGAGTTTCGTCGCGACAGGGCCAACCAGGCCAAGTTGCTGGACGATGCCAAAGCGCAACGTCGCCGCGAAGAACAGCGTTCCGACCGGTTGGAAACCAAGTTTGAAGAAAATGAAATTCTGATCGGCGAACGTCAGGAGCAACTGGATCGTCGTCTGGGATCGTTGCGCGAACTGTTCGGTGTATTGCAACAGGTTGCCGGGGACACCCGCGGTCTCTTTGAAGCATCAATTATTTCCATCGAGTACCCCAACAGGGGTGAGTGGCTGGGTGAACTGGCCAAGAAAATGGGCACCTCCACCAAACTGGCGACCATCAACGAGATGGAGACACTCTGGTTCGAGCTTCAGCGCGAAATGACTGAATCGTCCAAAGTGGTGCGTTTCCCGGCGCAGATCACCATGCTGAACGGCGATCAGATTAGTACCGACGTGATTCGGATTGGTTCTTTTGCCATCGTGGCCGATGGTAACTATGTGCAGTTTGACCCGGATTCCGGTGCGCTGGTGGAACTGGCGCGACAACCATCCGCACGCTACACCAATACCATCAGCGACCTCGAAGCTGCGGCTCCAAACGAGATCGTCGAGATGGGGATTGACCCGACGCGCGGTTCGTTGCTGCGACTGCTCATCTCTGCAGACACCTGGGGCGATCGTATCGGTAGCGCTTTCGGCGGTATATCCAAAGGCGAATGCTGGCTTCCCTTCTGTGATGGTCAGGGCGGTGTTCCCGGCTCGGTCATCATCCTGGTCGGCATACTCGGTGTTCTTCTGGCCACGGAGCGCCTGATCACCCTGACGCTGGTTGGTGCCAAGGTTAATTCGCAGAAGAAATCCTCCACCCCAAGCTCAGACAACCCGCTTGGTCGTGTGTTGAAAGTCTACGAAGACAACAAAGACGTCGACGTAGAGACCCTGGAACTCAAACTGGGTGAAGCCATGCTGATTGAGACACCGGGCTTGACTCGAAATATCACCCTGATCCAGGTGATCTCGGTGGTGGCACCTCTGCTCGGTCTACTCGGTACGGTTATCGGGATGATCACCACCTTCCAGGCCATCACCCTGTTTGGTACCGGTGATCCGAAGACCATGGCTGGCGGTATTTCACAGGCACTGGTCACCACGGTACTCGGTCTGGTGGTAGCCATACCCACAACGCTGCTGCACGCCATTGTGTCCAGTCGTTCCCGCTCGGTAATTCATGTGATCGAAGAGCAGAGCGCCGGCATCATTGCTGAACACGCGGAGCAATCCGGTCAGGCGTTAGGGTAGGGGCAGGCAATGATTGGTGAAGCCTATCTGGCGATAACCACCTTCATCGATCAGGGCGGCAACGTGCTGTACCTGATCGCGGGTCTGACCTTTCTGATGTGGACCATGCTGTTTGAGCGGTTCTGGTATTTTCAGAGCGAGCACAAGGTTGTGATTCGCGATGCAACCGAAAAGTGGGAAGCCCGGCCGGAACGCCGATCCTGGACTGCCGACCAGATCCGGGATGCATTGATCTCCGACGCAGCCGACAAGATCACCGGCAGTCTGCCGCTTATTCTGACCTGCGTGGCCCTGTGTCCGTTGCTGGGTCTGCTGGGTACGGTTACCGGCATGATTTCAGTTTTCGACGCCATGGCGACCCAGGGCGGCAACGCGCGATCGATGGCAGCCGGTGTGTCGCAGGCAACCATACCGACCATGGCGGGGATGATCGCCGCGTTGTCAGGCGTGATGGGCAGTACCGTTCTCAAACGGAAGGTGGATTTCGAGGTCGAACTCTTCGAAGACCACCTGACCAAAGACCACTAGGAGGATCCTATGCGCCGAGGTGGAGCAGGCAGATTTTCCAGATCCGACGAAGACTCGGATATCAATTTGACGCCGATGCTGGACGTGGTCTTCATCATGTTGATCTTCTTCATCGTGACTGCCACGTTTATCAAACAGGCCGGAACCGACGTACGTCGACCGGATGCATTGACCGCGTTGCAAAAACCAACTGTCAGTGTGCTGGTGGCGATCAACGGCAAAGGCGAAGTCTGGATCGACAAGAAACGGGTTGATGTGACCGCAGTACGTGCACACATCGAGCGCATCCATGCAGAGAACCCCAAAGGTGGACTGGTAGTCCAGGCCGACAAGGAGGCCCGCTCAGAGATCCTGATGGGGGTCCTGGCCGCGTCGCGGGCTGCTGGCCTTTCAGAAGTCGCAATCGCGACTGAAAAGTGAGGGCGATTAGATGATCATTCGATATGTGTTCGGGGTGGTGCTGGGTGCGATAGCAACCTTTGCTCTGTTCATGCTGATGCAGGCATTGATCAAGAGCGACCGCAGTGCCTTAACCGACGCCGACAAATACCGGATCACGGATTTCGTTCGCCTGCAGGAAGACGAAGATCTGATCACGAAAGACCGCAAGCCCAAACCACCACCACCTCCGGACGAGCCGCCGCCAGACATGCCGAGGCCCGATTTTAATACCAGCGACGTTTCTCAAGGTGTGGACATTGGTTCGGTCGACGTCAAGGTAGACCTGAACGTCGGCGGTATCGGCGGGTTCAGTTCTGATGGGGACTACCTGCCCATCGTGAAGGTCAACCCGATTTATCCGCGGCGAGCGCAGACCCGCGGAATCGAAGGCTATGTGATCCTTGAATTCATCGTAACTAAGACGGGTGCGGTCAGAGATCCGGTGGTAATCGAAGCCAAACCGCCTGGAATATTCGACAACGCAGCCATTCAGGCGGCGCTCAAATTCAAGTACAAACCGAAGGTTGTCAACGGTGAGGCCATCGATGTTGCCGGTGTTAAAAACCGCATCACCTTCGAACTATCCGACGGCTAGGAAAACGCCATGAAAGCATTTGCAAAACTGATTCTGGCGTTATGTGTTGTCACACTCTGGCCGCTCGCGGCGGAATTCGGTGTGCCAGGGTCGAGCGTTTCGGCGGCTGACGAAAAAAAGGAAACGAAGACCCGACGAACACCGTCGATCACCGAAGCCACCTACAAAAAACTGTCAGAAGCCCAGGCTTTCATGGATTTGAAAGACTACGCCGGCGCAAAGGCTGTCATCGACGACACAATTAACAGTCGGCTCAAACGAATGAATGGCAATGAAGTAGCGCAGGTCTACAACATGCTCG
>JAQBYL010000137.1 GCA_027622495.1 Pseudomonadota bacterium | reverse complement strand
TGCGTTTCAAATTTGTTTTCAAGGCCGAGAACATTTCTGCAACGATAGGCGGCACAACTCAGGCCCAGATAGTGTTCCACAAAATCAGTTGCAGGAAACGCCAGGTCACGCACCGCCGAGTGCAGACCATCGGCACCGATCACCACGTCATAGGTTTCGTCAGCGTGATTGCGAAAGCTGACTTCGACTTTATGTTCGGTTTCGTTGATGGCGGTGATTGAATCCTCAAAACGGATCGTCAGCAGGTCTTTCGCAACCTCGTGGAGTGCATCAACCAGTTCGTCGCGCATCAGTTGAATGACTTTGACGCCTGCAAAAAGCTTCTGTGAATCGAGGGCAAGCAGATTGGTACCTGCTTCGTTGTGATAGCTCGACCCGGTTATGCCAGAACCCCTTGCGAGCAGAGCAGGCATCACGCCAAGCTCCTCCATACAGGCATAGGCGGTATGCGACAACGACACCAGAAATCCGCCAACCCGGCTGGAAGGTCTGGTCTCAACGATGACAGGCCGAAAGCCCTGACGGGCAAGCCAGATGCCGGCACTCAGACCGGCAACACCCGCTCCGCTTATGAGGATTTTTTCTGATTTAAGCACAACGCAACGTTCACCTGGAAAGCAGGCATTTTTGCACAGGTGGTTACATCAGCGCTTGCCCGGGTTTCTGGGCACATCGCGAAACGGCCGATCCACATCGGTTCGCGGTTCCTTGGGCATGCCCAGAACCCGCTCGGAGATGATATTGCGCTGAATTTCATCGGTACCGCCAGCGATGGATATGGCCGGCACCGAGATCAGAATTTCGCTGATGAGGCCATTCATGAGTCCATCGCTGCCTTTGAGCATGGCATCAGCACCTGCAAGCAGGGTGTGAACATGGGCTGCTTTCTTAGCAACATTGGATGCTGCCAGCTTGCCCAGAGAACCCTCCGGTCCCTGAGGACGGCCCATTACCTGCGCCTTACGCGCCCGCCGCGCCGTCCACTCACTGCTGCGAGCCATGATCAGGAGTTCAGCAATTTCCTGGCGGATCACCGGATCTGTGATGCGCCCTGATGCTTTCGCACGTTCGAGGATCAGATCGACCCGACCGGCGCGCTGTGGATACCATTTGTACGGCTCGTTGACGTGCGCCAGTTCTTCGCGCAGTTCATCGAACACCTGACCCTGACCGGCCTCCGCGCGGGCGAAGCTGCGCACACCGTCTGCACCACGACGCTCGTGCGCAAGCGTTGTGAGGGCGATCTTCCAGCCGCCGTTGCGTTCTCCAACCAGAAATTCGGGCAGGACAATAGCGTCGGTGAAAAATACTTCGTTGAACGATGCGTGCCCATTCATCTGCCGCAGCGGTCGGACTTCCACACCGGGTTGATCCATATGCAGAATGAAATAGGAAATACCCTGGTGCTTGGGCACATCCCAATCGGTCCGCGCAAGCAGCATCCCGTACTGCGCATGGTGGGCGCTGGTAGTCCACACCTTCTGACCGTTGATGACCCACTTACCGTCTTTAAGCTCAGCGCGTGTGGTGAGACCGGCCAGGTCGGAACCGCTGCCCGGTTCGCTGAAGAGCTGACACCAGTTGTGTTCGCCGGTGAGAATGCTTTTAAGAAATTTGGCCTTGTGGGCATCTGATCCATGTTCCAGCAGTGTGGCCGCCGCCAGCATGCGCACACCAGCCTGGGCAGCACCAACCGCACCGGCGGTCTGTATCTCTTCAAGAACCGCGTTGCCGAGCGCCATCGAGTAGCCTTTTCCATACCACTGCGCAGGCCAGGTGGGCATACCCCAACCGGACTCCGCGAGCAGCGTGCGCCAGGTGATCAGTGGCTGATCGGGTTTCCAGTTTGCTGCAAGCCAGGTCCGAACCTCCTCACGCACAGTCTGTTCATTGTGCTCGCTCATGCCAGTCCTCCCACGTTCTTGAGCATGCGTTCCCGGTGATAAACAGGATCACCGAGCATCATCTCGCTCGCCTTCGCACGTTTGAAATACAGATGGGTGTCGTTTTCCCAGGTGAAACCAATGCCACCGTGAATCTGGATGCAGTCAGTTGCGGCACGCAGGCAGGCGGCTGACGCGGCGGCTTTGGCGAGGCTTGCCAGCGCCGGTACATCGGGATCGTCTTCTGCCAGTGCTTCGGCTGCGTAGTAGGCGGCCGATTTGGCCAGTTCAACTTCTAACACCAGGTCCGCACATTTGTGCTTGATCGCCTGGAAAGAACCAACCACCCGACCGAACTGCATGCGCATCTGTGCGTAGTCGACGGCGCTGCGTACCAGATGATCAGCACCGCCAACCATTTCGGATGCGAGCACTATGGTCGCCTGATCAACGGTTCGATCCAGCGCCGCTGTGGCATCGCTTGCTCCACCCAGACGCTGAGCAGAAACGTTGCTGAATACAACACGTGCCTGTTTACGGGTGGGATCGAGAGTATCAAGAGGAATTCTATTAAGGCCATCAGCCGCTGCATCAACCAGGTACAAACCGATGCCGTGTTCATCCACGGCGGCAACGATCAATTGATCCGCGCTTGCACCGTCGATGACGAACCACTTCTCACCATTGAGCACGGACCCACTGGGAGCGGACCTTGCAGCGGTGGTAATGTCAGCCGCCTGCCAGCTGCCACTGCGTTCGGCTACCGCAAGCGTAATTCGTTTTTTACCTGCAGCCAGATCCGGAAGCAACTCTTCGCGCTGGGCTTCGCTGGCAGCGTTGAGCGCAGCAAAGGTCCCAAGCACCGCGGAGGAAAAAAACGGGGCACACAGCAGGGCTCGACCCATCTCTTCGGCGACGATGCCTAATTCCACGGCACCAAAACCCTGCCCACCAAACCGTTCGGGAATGTGCAGGCCCGGCAATCCAAGTTCGTTCGACAAACGCTGCCAGACCGCCGGGTCATAGCCGATCTCGGTGTCCATCAGCCGACGGACTTCCTTGGTGGGAGAAGTCTCTTCCAGAAAACGCCGGACCATATCCCGGAACACCTGTTGCTCGTCGCTGAAACTGAACTCCATACCTGGCTCCTTATTTGTTCCAGACGTCAGATAGCGGTTTCGCGCCGTAACGTCGCAATGCTTTGTGCATCCATACCCAGCCAGTCGCCAAGGACTTCATCGGTATGCTGACCCGCCTCAGGATAGTAGGAAAGTTGCGGTGCAGCATAATCTGCATAACGGATCGGATTGGCCGGAAGAACGATATCACCAAGCTGCGGGTGTGCGATCCATTCCAGCATGCCACGCTGATGCAGGTGCGGATCCACACGCACCTCATCGATGGTCCGAACCGGCGCGACCGGTACGCGTGCTTCGCGCATCTGTGCATAGGCCTGATCGCGGGTCAACTGGCCAGACCAGGCTTCAATCAGTGCATTGACCTGCGCTTCGCGGGCTTTGCGCAGCGGCGCCCGCGCAAGGCTTTCGTCATTAGCCAGATCAGCGCGACCGATCACCCGCACAATGCTCTGCCAGTGAATCTCTGCAACGCAGATGATCGCGATCCAGCCGTCGCTGCATCGGTAGCGGCCGTAGGGTGCTGCGGCCGCCGGTGAGCGCGCACTGTTCCGCTCTGGCAGAACCCCACCCGCGGCATGCAATGCAGTGAATTCCGAACACAGGGTGTAGTACATGGATTCGAGCATCGACACTTCCACACGGGTACCGCGACCGCTGCTTGAACGGCCAAGCAATGCTGTCATGACGCCAGCGTACATATGTATGCCCCCCATGATGTCGCATGGCGCGCCCCCGGCCCGACCCGGTGGTCGGTCTGCATCACCCGTCACGCTCATCACCCCGCTCGCCGCCTGAATGGTGTGATCCATTGCCAGCAGGTCCCGATCCGGCCCACTCAAACCATAACCAGTCGCTGTGGCATAGATCAGACGTGGGTTGAGATCTTGCAGCACGGGCCAGCCAACCCCCAGGCGATCCATCACACCTGGTGCGAAGTTTTCGAGCAGGACGTCGGCCTGCGCTACCAATTGCTTGAGCACCGCTATACCTGATTCGCATTTCAGATTCAGCGTGAGGCTCTTTTTGTTGGAATTGAGCATAGCAAACGACATCGGTGTCTTCGCCCCACCAGCACCGCGCAGTCTCTCTCCACCTGGCGGTTCAACCTTCACCACCTCAGCACCACTGAACGCCATGAGTAGCGCCGCATATGGCCCCTGATAAATCTGTGTGAGATCCACCACCCGGATACCGGACAGAGGTTGTTGATGTTCGCTCACCGGCAAAACCTGTTCATTCCTTCACGCACGTTGGTCTCACTTGAGGACTATGATTGATTCATGTGCGACACAATGCTGACATATACACGACGTCGCGCCTAGCGACCGCATGGACCTCAAGGGCAGAAAACCCTGCTGCAGCCAATCAAGGAGAGATGAGTGCTCATTTTGACCCGAAGAATCGGTGAAAAATTGATGATTGGTGACGATGTCACCATGACGCTGCTGGGGATCCACGGCAATCAGGTACGCCTGGGTATGGATGCACCACGCAATGTGCAGGTGCATCGCGAAGAAATCTATCGACGCATCAACGACGAACAGGTTCTCGAGATCCGTCGGACTAGATCAAACCTGGCTTGAGCTGAACTTCACACACCGCACTATCGAGACTGGAACACGGTCGGCCCCTGGTATATGGTTTTGTTGCAGGGCAGGGAGCCACCCATGCATTCCCCGAACGTACGTTATGCAACGCTTAAGAAGCTCGAAGCCGTCCTGCTTCGCCTGATCGCCCGGCACGGCGCACGAATGACCCTTGGCGAACTGCTGGTGATCACCACAGGGATGGCCTTATTGTGCAAACAGGATCGAGTATCCGTGGCAGAGGTCGCCAAGTTGACCGGAACACGAAAGCAGAATATCAGCCGTTGGATGCAAAAGCGCCTGGGCAACAGCATCAGACTCGAGGTCAACGCGCAGGACGAGCGGATCCGCGACGTCATACTGATCGATCCGCATCGCGGTCAGGAACACATCGAAAACCTGGCTGATATCCTCGGCACCAACAAGTAATCAATTTACAAAACGGATACGAGATGTATCAACAGCCTGCCTAACCCATCCGGGCTGTTTGCCCTGCGTCACGCTCAGACGAGAGTCCTCACCTTTCATTTGTAAATTCGTAAACGGATCAATGTGTTCAAAACCAAAAAGCCCAGCATGTGCTGGGCTTTTCGATCTGGAGCGGGTAACGAGGTTCGAACTCGTGACCTCGACCTTGGCAAGGTCGCGCTCTACCAACTGAGCTACACCCGCTTGAAGGGCGTCATTGTGCCGAAAAGACGGCGAAAAACAAGCCGCAGGTTCTAAAAATCATACGCATGCACGATTTACAGGCCGCTGCGGTCCATGCTTTTGCATCAACCTCTCAGCGTCGGCTGGCGATCGCCAGCGTATTTCCGGAGGGATCACTGAAAAAGCTCATCCATTCACTGGTCCCGGGATTGTCGAAGACACCTTCAACATCCGTGTGGATCAGATGTGGTTCGTCGGTGAACACCACACCCGCTTCGCTCAACTCGGCATGTGCCCGTTCTATGTCGTCCACCCGGAAATAGATGGTCGCTTTCGCGACGTTGCGCTCGAGCATTATTCGCGTTCCGTTGAAGTCAAAGAACACCAGACCCGGCGGATCAAAGGTGCTGATAAAACGCGCACCCAGTGTGTCTTTGTAGAACGCGACGGTTTTATCCACATCCTCCAGATGAGCCGCCACCTGATGTATTCTCGTGAGTCGCATCAACCGCCTCCTCGCGTTTTTACACAGCAGATAATATGGATCTTCTCACCCGCGTTCCAAGGCATCTGCGCGATGAGACTCTCGGCGGGTCGTAAGACCATTCTCAGCATCGCTTGCCAGGGCAGATTCCGCTCTGTCGGATGCCGCGCCAATCCCACCACCACCAGGGGTTTCAAGAACCAGCGTCGCTCCGGCGGGGACCAGCTCTTTACCCTTGCCCAAGAGGTCTGTTTCCTGACCATTCACGCGAACATAAACTCTGCCTGGCGCACCCGCTTCGCCGCCATCCCGCCCGCGTGGCGGATGAAGGATGCGATCGAACATCTTGGAGGCATAAAAAGCCGCTCCGTCGGCGTGGCGAATCTCAATCACCTGGCCAAGACCGCCGCGATATTGACCTGACCCACCGCTGTCAGGCAGATACTCCTTGCGCCAGATCACCAGCGGCGAGGTGACTTCGTTGATTTCTGTCGGTGTGGTTCGAACGCCTGAGGGAAATGCCGTGGTGGACAGCCCATCCTTCCCCGGGCGCGCACCGGTGCCGCCGTTAAATATCGGGTTGATGACGAACGCAGCACCTGGGTTGGCAGCATCCTGCGCACTCAGGAACACCGGGTTCCAGATGCACGATGCACCTTCAGCAGGTGCAGCACCAGGCAGCGCCTGTTCGATACAGCCAAGCACCACATCCGGAAGCATCTGACCGATCGCGTGGCGCGCGGATACCGCACTGGGTGGTATCGCGTTGAGGATGCACCCGGCCGGTGCCGTCACCTTCACCGTGCTCAGTGACCCTGCGTTGTTCGGGATATCGTTGCCGACAATGCAGCGTACCCCGAACGATGCGTAGGCCTCGGTATAGGCGAGCGGAACGTTGACCCCGAACCCGGAGGCCGCCGATGAGCCGGCAAAATCAACGTACAGAATTCCCTTGTCTACCCACATCCGCGCCTTGATATCCACCGGTTCATCATAGCCATCGATGCGCATCGCGTAACTGAACGGTCCACTCGGTAACCCACCAATCTCCTTAAGCATGGCCTCACGCGATGTGGTCAGGATCGAGTCGCCTGCTTGATCCAGATCTTCGAGCCCGAAGTCCTGCATCATCGCAAGCAGCTGCCGGATGCCCGAGTCGTTGCAGGCAGTCAGAGAGTACAGGTCCCCTTCAGCCACTTTCGGATCGCGAACATTGGCTTTGATGATCTCCATCAGTGTTTCGCTTCTGACACCGGCCCGGAACAGAAAACTGATCGGTATGTTGAGCCCTTCTTCAAACACTTCACGCGCATCGGGTCCAAAACCGCGCCCACCGACATCGGCGATGTGGCTGGTGCTGGCAAACAAGGCAACGCACCGACCGGCGAGAAATGCCGGTGTGACCACGGTGAAGTCATTCAGATGGCCGGTACCATCCCAGGGGTCATTGGTCAGCAGGACGTCCCCGGCCTGCAGACCGGAGAGTGGATACTTGCGCAGGAATTTGCCCACTGATGCCGCCATCGCATTGACGTGGCCCGGTGTGCCGGTCACTGCCTGAGCGAGCATCTCGCCACGGGTGTTGAATACACCAGCACTCAGATCTCCAGCCTCACGGACGACGGTGGAAAAGGCGGTGCGCATCAAGGTCTGCGCCTGTTCTTCCACCAGCGCCAGCATGCGATTCCAGACCAGTTGAATCTTCAGGGCATCAAGTTTCACACTCATGTTTGCGCCTTTCGTTCAAGCAGCATCTGACCATTGTTGAGAACGCGCAGATCAAACGCGGAATCAACCACAGTCGTGGTCTGACTTTCTACCACCAGCGCCGGACCAGCCAGACGATCACCCGGCTTTAACCCGTCGCGCTCGAACCAGCCTGCCTGAACTACATTCTGCTGTGAAGTATCGTAGACGGGCACCCAGCGGATCGCATCAAGCCTGCGCTCGACAACGCTGCTGTGCGGTTGGTCAGGTGATTCGCTCACCGAGGCAAGACTCAGCGTCCAACTGAGGATCTCGATTGGTACCTCGGGGATCACGCGGCCATACAGCAGTGCATAAAGATCTTCGAACGCCTGCTGCAACGCCTGTGCGCTGAGATTGCTGGCTACCTCCACCGCAATCTCATATCCCTGCCCCACATAACGCATGTAGGCGCGTCGGTCTTCCACGAGATCACTGTCGGGAGCTGCTTCGCGCACAATTGCGCGCGCCTCTGATCGCATCTCCTCAAACCAGACTTCAACCGCCTGCAGATCCAGGCTGTCTAACCGCTGGTACCGGCTGCGCACCACTTCATAGCGCACCGGCGCGAGCAGAAAGCCGATGGCAGACCCGACCCCGGCACCAGTAGGAATCAGAATGCGCTTTATCTTGAGTTTGGCCGCAAGACCGCATGCATGCAGGGGACCGGCACCACCATAGGCAATCATGTCTCGCCCGGCCACATCCTTGCCCCATTCGACGGCATGCGCACGTGCCGCGGCGGTCATGTTTTCATCGACCACTTCAGTTATGCCGACTGCTGCACTGAGTGTGGTTTGCCCGAGCACACCCCCCACATGCGCATCCACCGCCCGATGCGCCGCCGCGCCATCGAGTTGCATGGATCCGCCAGCAAAGTTTTCTGGCAACACCCGCCCAAGGACCACATCGGCATCCGTCACTGCCGGACGCGTCCCCCCTCGACCATAGGCTGCAGGCCCCGGTTCAGATCCGGCGCTCTGCGGTCCCACCGTAATCCGGGACAGACGATCCACTGCGGCAATCGATCCGCCGCCAGCGCCGATTTCAACCATCTCGATGACCGGTATCCGTAACGGCAGGCCACTGCCCTTCTTAAAACGATAAACCCGATCGACTTCGAACGACCTCGACAGAAGCGGTTGAGCATCATCAATCATGCAGATCTTTGCGGTGGTACCACCCATGTCGAAGGACAACACCGAAGCCAGGTTGAGTTCACGCGCGAGGTGAGCGGCCAGAATCGCCCCTCCAGCCGGACCGGACTCGACCAGCCGAATCGGAAACCGCATGGCGGTCGTGAGAGATGTGAGACCACCACCAGAGGTCATCATCAACACCGATGCTCTTAAGCCCGCGCGCCCGAGTTGGGTTTGCAGACTGGTTAAATAGCCGGCCATCAGCGGTTTTACGTAAGCATTTGCGCAGGCCGTGGACAACCGCTCAAATTCGCGTATCTCCGGGCAAACGTCACTCGCCAGCGTGACAGAAAGGCCAGGCAGGTCTGCGGCTAACCTCTGGGCTATGGCTTCTTCGTGCGCAGGATTGATGTAAGCGTGCAGCAGACCGACAGCAACGCTCTCGATGTTGTGATCTTCAAGTTGCCTGATCGCCCGACCAACACTTGCTTCATCAAGCGCCAGCAGGACCTCACCCCGACTGTTCAGGCGCTCGGCAATGGGCAACCGCCACTTGCGCGGCACCAGTGGGACCGGCCGGTCGATATTGACATCGTATTGTTCGAAGCGGTTTTCTGATGCCATCTCGAGCGCGTCACGATGGCCTTGCGTGGTGAGCAAGGCAGTTCGTGCACCGCGCCGTTCAATCAGCGCGTTGGTCGCAAGTGTGGTGCCGTGCAGGATCAGGCGAATCGATTCAGCTGGGCATGAAGCAACGGCTAACACCTGGCTGATCGCCTGCATCACACCGTTGGCCGGATCGTCGTAGGTGGTGAGGACTTTTGCAGTGGTCTGCACGCCGTTCACATCCAGCACCACATCGGTGAAGGTGCCGCCTATGTCCACAGCGAGACGACTACCGCTCGCACTCTCTACCATCAGAATGCTGCCATCAGAATGCTGCCATCAGACTGCCACCATCAGACTGCCACCATCAGACTTGACCCACCGGTGTTCTGGCCCTGCTCCCCCACAGACTGGAGAATACCCCAACTCCACCGACCACGGTGGCCATGATCAACGCCGAGATCATCAGCGCAAGCTGCGGTCCGAACTGCCTGACCAGCAGGCCGCTGAGCAGCGCGCCCAGGGGACCCGACCCCATGAAGCTGAA